>JBBQRS010000166.1:0-8231 GCA_038214535.1 Anaerolineae bacterium | reverse complement strand
CTGGGCCCGCGGCCGCTTTTGTGTGGGGCTTTGCCGCGGGGTGGGCCCCCTCCGCTCTCCCCCCGCCACTACGAAGGGGATGTCAGCATCTCCAGCGTGAGGTTCGGGTCTACGTCGAAGTCGAGCGCGGCGGGGCCTTCGTGGATGAGGCGGTAATGCGCGGCTGCGCCGATCATGGCGGCGTTATCGGTGCAGAGGAAGAAGGGCGGGATGGAGACCGGCACGGGCAGCCGCTCGACGACCGCGGCGCGCAGCCGGCGATTGGCGGCCACCCCTCCGCAGACGCAGACCCTTTCGACGCCGTATTGCTTCGCAGCCAGCGCCGTCTTGCTCACCAACACGTCGACCACGGCCTCCTGGAAACCGGCGGCGAGGTCGGCCACCGGTAGATCGGCTTCATCCAACTCGCGCACCTGTCGCAACACCGCCGTCTTGAGGCCGCTGAAACTGAAGTTGAAGCGATGTTCGGGGTGAATGGCGTAGTTCGACAGCCCGCGCGGGAACTCGAACACCGCCGGATCGCCGCCCTCAGCGACCTTTTGCACTGACGGCCCGCCCGGATAGGGCAGGCCCAGGATGCGCGCCACCTTGTCGAAGGCTTCGCCCGCGGCGTCATCCAGCGTCGCCCCGAGACGCTCGTACTGCCCGTGCCCGCGCATCAACACCAGTTCCGTGTGGCCGCCGGAGACGATCAGCACGAGGAGCGGGAAGGCGCGGCCCGCGGCGTCGAGATCGGGCAGGCTGGGGCGCGTGATCGCGGCGGGGTCAATGCGCCCACCCTCGTCGAGCCAGTTGGAATAGAGGTGACCCTCGAGGTGGTTGACGGCAACCAGGGGCAGCCCCCGCGCCAGGGCGATGGCCTTCGCCGTGTTGACGCCCACCAGCAGCGAGCCGGCCAGCCCCGGCCCACGCGTGACCGCCAGCGCGGTCAGGTCATCCCAGCCCACCGCCGCGTCGCCCAGGGCGCGCTCGATGACCGGCGCAATATCCAAGACGTGCTGGCGCGAGGCCAGTTCGGGATAGACGCCGCCGTAGGGACGGTGCAGGTCAATCTGTGAGGCGACGACGTTCGAGCGGATGCGCCGCCCATCTTCGATGACGGCCGCGGCCGTCTCGTCGCACGAGGTCTCGATGGCGAGGATCAAACTCTTCATGCGACGTCCCCCTCTTGCCACGCCAACCACTGCGCGTAGAAATACGCGCTGCCGCCGGGGGCCAGCAATGCTTCCGGCTGCGGCGCAGCGCCAATGATCGTCGCACCGCGCGCCTGCAAGTCGGCAAACGTGCGCGGCGCTTCATACGTGTAAAGCAGCGCCTCCTGATCCATCACCAGCAACGTTTCCATCTCCGCGCCGGGCGCGGGGCGGGCCAGCGCAGCGGCGCGGAAGACGGCGGTCACCATTTCGACCGGCATCCGTTGGCGTTCGGGGCCACGGCGCAGGTTGAAGGTCGCCAGCCAGACCAGCAACGGGCGTGCGAGTTCGCGCCACCTGTAGGCGATGGGAACGGGGGTGTGATCATGACGGCACAGGTAGGTGACCGGGCTATCGGCCAGGGCAACCGGGCAGTTCGCTTCCTCCAGCGCCTCGCGGCGGACGGCCTGACCCCAACCCTCGCCGGGGTCCAGGTGGCCGCCGACGCCGGTGAACGCCATAATCCCGGCCTGCCCGCGCGCGCCGAGCGGATCGGCGCGATGATCGAGGGCGAAGACCAGCCGGTCGCCCCAGGTGAGCACCAGCCCCGTACTGAGCTCCGCGCCCGCGCCGCCGAACTGCGCCAGTTCGAGCACGCCGCCCCTCACCAACGCCTGATCGCCCCCACCGGACATCTCGCTGTAATCGTCGCCCGTCATCTGCATCGTCACCACGCCTCTGCGCCACCCGAACCTTCCATGTCGGGCTCGCCCCTCACGCCGAGATTGTTGAGCGCCGCGACGGCAAGCCGGTCGGCGCGTTCGTTGAATTCGTCGCCCGCATGGCCGCGCACCCAGCGCCAGGTGACGCGATGTGGTTGCAGCGCGGCGCTCAGCGCGCGCCACAAATCCTGATTCTTGACGGCGGCTCCGTTGCGGGTGCGCCAGCCGTTGCGCTTCCAGCCCGCCATCCACTCCGTCACCCCGCGCTTGACGTACTCGGAATCGGTGTAAATCTCCACGGCGCAGGGCCGGGTCAACGTCTTCAACGCCTCCATCGCCGCGCGTAGTTCCATCCGGTTGTTGGTGGTGAGCGACGCGCCGCCTTGCAGAATCTTTTCGTGCGCGCCGTAACGCATGATCGCGCTCCAGCCGCCGGGGCCGGGGTTGCCCGAACACGCGCCGTCGGTGTAGATGATGACCGGCGTGGTGTCGCGGAGGCCCGCTTCGGAGGGGGCGGCGGGCTGTGGAGTTCGAGGTTTTGGTGTCATCCGCGGATGTGGAAGGATCGGCGCGGCGCGGCGTCCGTCGCGTCAAGCGGCGCAGCGCTGATCTCGACGGAGGTGACATCGGCGGCGGGCGGCCCGCGACGGCACCAGCGCAGCATGGCGTCTACGGCGTCTTCGGGGCCTTCGATGAGCGCCTCGACGGCGCCGTCCCAGCGGTTGCGCGCCCAGCCCGTCACGCCCAGCGCGGCGGCCTGCTGCTGGCAACTCGCGCGGAAGCCTACGCCCTGGACGTGCCCGTGGATGACGACCTGCACGCGCTTATCGCTCACGGCTCAGGCTCACGACGAAATCGGGCATATCGGCGGTGCGATAGGCGCACGCCAGGTTGGGGGTGCTGTGCGCCCAGCCGACCTGACCCTGCGGCGAGAGGCAGATGACGCCGCCCAGCCCGCCGATGCGTTGCTGGAAGAAGGCGATGGCGACGTTGGCCGCCGTCTCCGCGCTGCCCAACAGGGCAAGCTGATCCACGGTGGTCTTCGCGAGCACCGTCTTCATGATCTGCTCGCCCCACCCGGTGCAGACCGCCGCGCCCATCTGGTTATCGGCGTAGAGGCCGCAGCCGATGATCGGCGTGTCGCCCACGCGGCCCGGATGTTTGTAGAAGGTGCCGCCGGTGGAGTTGGCGACGGCGAGGTTGCCCGCGAGGTCAAAGGTCACCGCGCCGACCGTGTCCGCGGCGGGTTGGAACGCGGCCGCGGTCCGTTTGACCGGGGGCGCGCCTGTACTCGCTTCGGCGGCTTCTTCGCGCCGTCTCCTTTCCCAGGCCTCACGTTCGCGCGGCACGATCAGATCGGCGTTGTCGCATAACGGCAGCCCGCAGGCGACGGCGAAACGCTCCGCGCCGGAGCCGGCCAGGAAGACGTGCTCGCAATCATAGAGCACCCGGCGCGCCAGCGTGATGGGGTTGGCGACGTGCTTGATGCCCGCGACCGCGCCGGCCATCAGGGTGCTGCCGTCCATGATGCCCGCGTCCAGCTCGACCTCGCCGTCGCGGTTCAGGTGCGAGCCGCGCCCGGCGTCGAAGACGGGGTGATCCTCCATCACGCGAACGGTGGCCTCGGCGGCCTCGATGGCGGTTCCGCCCGCCGTTAAAATACTCCACCCCACCCCAGCCGCCTCACGGCAGCCGGAAAGATGTTCGGGATGCAGCGCCCTGGGGATATCCCACGCGCCGCCATGCACGATAATTGCCGGCAAAGTTCACCTCAACTGGTTACATGAAACAGGCCCAGCGTCTTGCCCTCGGCCTTGTTCCAATGACGAATCGCTTCCGGGGTCGGCCAGAGATCCACCCGACACCCGTGCTTCTCAAGAAATGTGGATGCCTCGTCGGAAAGGCGCACCTGCCCATCCTGACCGGAACCGATGATGATGCGCTCGGCCTTGTCGCGATACAGATCTTTGATCTCGGCCAGGCTGATGGTGTGCGAGTTCCCGTAAACGGCCTTCGAGAGTTCTTTCTTCCGCTTGCGAATCCTGCCGCTGAGCCGGATGATGATGTCGTGCTCGTAGCGCGTTCCGGCCACGGTGATGCTGCCGAACCAGGTATCGTCAATTTTTGGCCGCATACACCCTCCCCCGTAGGCCACCGATCACCACGTTTCCATCTCCCGTTCAGGGCGCGGGGAAGGCCCCAGCGGATCCGGCCCCGACGCGGGATCGTGCAGCAGCGCGCGGCAGGTATCCGCGACACCGTGCGATAACACCGTCAGATTATAGCCGCCTTCCAGCACGACGACAATCCGGCCATCACAGAAGCGATCGGCCAGCGCGACCAGCGTCGTCGCCAGATGCCAGTATCCGCCCAGCGACAGGCGCAATCCGGCCAGCGGGTCATCCCAGTGGCCGTCATAACCGGCGGAGACGAGGATCAACTGGGGGTTGAACTTCTCGGCCAGCGGCGTGAGTGTTTCTGCATAGATGCGACGGAACCCCTCGTCGCCCACGCCTGCCGGAAGCGGCACGTTCACCGTGAAGCCGCGGCCCTTACCCTCGCCCCGTTCGGCGCGCCCGCCCGTGCCGGGATAGTAGGGGTACTGATGCGTCGAGAAGAAGAGGACGTGCGGCGTGTGGTAGAAGATGTCCTGCGTGCCGTTGCCGTGATGGACATCCCAATCGGCGATCAGCACGCGGTCGAGGCCGAACTCGTCCAGCGCGGCCTGCGCGCCGACCGCGATATTGTTGAACAGGCAGAACCCCATGCCCCGTTTGTAGGTCGCATGGTGGCCCGGCGGGCGCACCAGCGCCATCGCGTTGGTCGCCTGCCCGGCCAGCACGGCGCGCACCAGTTCCGCAACGCTGCCCGCGGCCATGAGCGCCGCATCATAGCTGGCCGGCCTGACGTAGGTGTCGGGGTCCAGGTAGCCGCCGCCCCCCGCGGCAATGCGCCGCACCAGGGCGATGTGCGCGGGGGCATGGACGCGGGCGAGCAACTCCGCATCCACGGGCTGCGCAGGAACGGGCGTCATGCGCGCCAAGACGCCGGAGGAGGCCAGCTCCGCCATGACACTTTCGAGCCGCCCGCGACCCTCCGGGTGGCCGGGCAGGTCATGCTCCAGGAAGAGCGGGTCGTAGCCGTAGGCCGTGGTCAACTCACGGTTCCGGGCTTACAGCCGATCACTCCGCGGTGCATGATGTGTTCGACGAGGCGATCTGACGACATTGTCCACCTCCATAGGGTGCGCACGACATCCTTGAGATACCGGATGGCCCAATTGAGCAGCGCACACTGCTATCTTAGCAAACGCGCGGGGGGTTGTAAAGGTTCAGTTCGCAAGGGATTCCAAGCATAGGTGCTATTTAAGCATTGGAGTCGAGGCTTTAGCCGGTTTTTGTGGCAACAAGGTCATGTGCGCAACCGGCTAAAGCCTCCATTCCAGGCGTATTTGGAGTTCCCTGTCATTCCGCGCGGCGATAGGCGGCCAGCGTGCGCTCACGCGCCCAGGCATGGTCTACGATCGGCGCGGGGTAGTCGCGCCCGATGACGCAACCGGCGGCTTGCTGTTCTTCGGGCGACATGCGCCACGGCGCGTGGATGTCACCCATCGCGACGCGGGCCAGCTCCGGGACCCAGCGGCGCACGTAGTCACCTTCGGGGTCGAAGCGCGCGCCTTGCAAGGTGGGGTTGAAGATGCGGAAGTAGGGCGCGGCGTCCGTGCCGACGCCGGCGATCCATTGCCAGCCGCCGTTGTTGGCCGCGGGGTCGCCGTCAACCAGGTGTTGCATGAAGAAGCGCTCGCCCCAACGCCAGTCAATCAGCAAGTCCTTCACCAGGAACGAAGCGACGATCATGCGCGCCCGGTTGTGCATCCAGCCGGTGCGCACCAGTTGCCGCATCGCCGCGTCCACCACCGGATAGCCGGTGCGTCCCGCGCACCAGGCGGCATACGCAGCCTCGTCATCCGACCAGGGAATGTCGCGCAGCGCGGGCCGGAAGGCTTCGTCAAGGACATTCGGATAGTGATAGAGGATCGCCATGTAGAATTCGCGCCAGATCAGCTCTTTGAGCCAGACCTCGGCCCCTTTACGCGATTCAGCGTCCGGCGCGGCCTCGGCAGCCTGTCGTGCAGCGACCACGGCCCGGCGCGCCGAGAGCATCCCGAAGCGCAGATAGGGCGAGAGTTGGGACGTGCCATCCAGGTCCATCCGGTTACGCGCGTCGCCGTAACGGAAGATCGGGGCAGCCTCACCGCGCGTGAATGCGCGCAACCGGCGTGCGGCCTCCGTCTCGCCCGGCGGAAACAGCGCGTCATCCGGCAACTCCGGCGCGCCGGGGATTTCTAACCCGGCGATATCCGGCGGCGCGGGCAGGTGGGCCGGCGCATCGAGTAGATCAGACGTTACCGGCAGGGGCAACGCCTTCCAGGCCCGGCTGAATGGTGTGAAGACGGTATATGGTTCACCGTTCGCCTTGAGCACCGCCTGGGGCGGATGCACGGTGAGGCCGCCCGTAAGGTGCAGGGGCAATTGCCCGGCGATGCGCGCCTCGCGTTGGCGGGCATAGGGCCAGGGGTCTTCTTCGGCGTAGATGCCCGCCGCGCCGAGTTCCGCCGTCACGCGCGTCAGCTCAGTCAGGGGGTCGCCGCGCCGCACGATCAGGCGGCTGCCGCGTTCACGCAACGCCGCGTCCAGCGCGCGCAGCCCACCGAAGAAAAAGGCGAGGCGCTTCGCGCTGACATCATCCGCGTTCAGCAGCGCGGGGTCGAGGATGAAAACCGGCGCGACCGGGCCGCTCGCAGCAAAGGCAGCCGCCAGCGCCTGGTTGTCTGCGAGGCGCAGATCACGCCGCACCCACCAGATTACCGGGGCCATGGTTGTCTCCCTGAGTGTAGACGGCAGGTTGTTGATGAAGATTTGATAAATGTCCAGAAAAGGTATTGCATTTCACAGATTCTTGGTGTATAAAGGTTCCATATCCAGACTTTCGGAAGCTACAGGCGCAGCGTCATTAATCGTGGCGTTTTCACCGGCATCCGGCATTGCTCCGCAGGTCATACAAACCAACCTTCATCGCAACGCAAGGAGCGCTCTCATGGACGTTGAGCCGGCTGCCTTCTCCATCGCCGATGGACAGATCATCAGAGAAGCCCTGCCCTTCCCGATCGTGCATTATCCGGGAGAATTCGGCGTCTTCCTTGCATTTGCGCCCAGCCGCAGGCATACCCCCATGCTATGCAGTTGCGCGCGTCCTGCAGTTGAGAACTTTTTGAGACTGCGCGTCGATCTTCAAGGTGCAGCAAGCTTCGTTCCCGGCTTCGACGACTGGTTTCCCGTGGCGCTAAGAGGCCGTTTGTGCGCCTGGAGCGGCCAGGGCGATCTGCCCCTCCAGTATGCCGACCGTATTTGTCATCATTGCAATGGCGTCAAACCCGACCTGGCGTATTGCGACGAAACGCAAGACTCGCAACTCATTCACGCGTATGGATGGTACGTGAATCAGGCTTATCTCCGGCTGGGGATTTTGCCCCATCGCTGCGCCTACCTACCCGAAGTGTGCCCGCCGGCATATCAATCGGAAATCGAGACGGCCCGCCGCCTCGAACAGGAGTTCAGCGATCAGTGCAGTCTGATCCTCGACCGGTTGGTAGACCCCCTCGATGAAGGCCGCCCGCTGTCGGAAAGCCTCTGTTGCGCCGACTTGACACGCGAAGATATCCGCCGCATGATGGAGTTGCGCCAACGCGCGTCAACCGCGCGGCGGCAGCTCAAGAGAAAGATCGAAGCCGTCGCGGCCAGAGACTTCACGACGCACGGGCAACTTTACGCCCGCCTGTAAGTTGCGGGCGACGGCTCGAACAGACGGAGCCATGGACGATTCCCACTGGGACCTTCCCGCAGTTGTCCGCACGGGCAGCCGGGTCATCCTCGAAATGATGGACGAGCAAGGCGGGCGCGAGCGCCTGACTCTCGACATCGCGCCGGACGCCGCCGCCGACTTCGCCGCCGGTTTTCTGGGCGCCGGCACGCCCCTGGCGCAGGCCATCCTCAGTAAGCCCGCGGGGTCAGTGATCCCCTATCGGATGGGCGACATCGTCGAGGTGCGTATCATCGAGATTGCCCCCAGCGAACGCGCGCCCGCAGAGGACGCCGCGGCGGCCCGCGATGCGCTGACGCAGGAAGCCGTCGAACGCGCCAACCTCGAGGACATCGTGCGGCTGGCGCTGACGGTAGATGTTAAGTGGGGCGATTACGATCCGGAGGCGCTGGAACCGCCCGAAAAAGAGTGAACCCCGCACTCCTTCAAAGCCCGACGGACCCCTTCGTAGTGGCGGCTTTAGCCGCTGTCCTGCTCTCCAGCGGCTAAAGCCGCC
>JBBQRS010000165.1:0-8238 GCA_038214535.1 Anaerolineae bacterium | reverse complement strand
ATGCGCCACGCGCTGTTGAGGATCGCCGCCACCAGGAAGTACGTGAAGTTCTGTGAGATGGCCCAGATCAGGCAGGGCAGGCTCCATGTGATGAGATCGCTGATGAGGGTGGTACGCCGGCGACCCACCTTATCCGTGATCGCCCCGCTCATCAACGCCCAGAACACCTGCATCCCCAGGCTGATGCTCGTGATCAACCCGATCTGCACATCGGTTAGCCCCAGAGCGAGCATATAGACCGACATATACGGCGCGTAGAGGTTATACGGGATGCCCCACAGCGGCTCGGTGTAAACGCACCCGCGCGCGTTCCCCTGTAGGTTAAACAGCGTCGAAACCATGGAGTTGGCGGCGAGGGCAGATTTCATGCTTTGGGCGGGCAAAGAAACCACGCACGAGCATTCCCTCATGCGCGGCTTCACATCGAGTTTATGGCGGCGCAAATCCGACCTCTTGCGCCATCCTTCACGCGCGATTGTACGCGAGGATCACCGAATCGGCAAACGTCGTTGGTATTATGGATTCAGCCGGCCAAAACGGATCACCGTGCGCTCCTCATCCGGGTCGTTCGAGCTGTCCCACACGGCGTAGAACCGGCCCGGAGCATGTTCGAGCAGCGTCGGGTACGAGTTGTGGACGCCCGCGTCATAGAAGAGTCGCTCGTTGCCCCACGGCGCGCCCGGCATCTTGACCTTGTAGGCCAGTCCCTTGCGCTCCCACGCCGGGCCTGTGCTGTACACGTAGATGTGTCTGCCAAATTGATCCCGGTCGAAAAAGGCCTTCGAGACGCTGTTGTAGAGGTCCGGCTCCGCTTGCCCCACCGACCAGGTATGCCCGCCGTCGTGGCTGACGCTGGAGTATGCGGTCGGCGGCTCCAGCGCCAGCGCCCCGGTTCTACCCTGTGCTGTACGCGTGACCATCTTCAGCTCGCCTGCCGCGTCGCCCGGCGCGATGTGACCCTCGTGCATGAACATGGGCTTGCCCTCGGGTTGCGGCACATACCCGGCCAGCCGCCATTCGAGCAGGCTGCTGCTTTCCAACGCCATCTGGTTATGGCTGCCCATCGGATCATGACGTAGCGTGTTGCGATGCACCGGTAGGAGATAGCGCAGCCCCTGGGGGCCGTCTACCCTAACCACGCCCACGCATGTAATGATCGGGGAGTGATAATGCACGGCCAATTCGACCGGCTGCCACGAGCGGCCACCGTTCGCCGTATACGCCGCGCACAGTTGGCTGTCCTCGCTCCGGGTAGTATGCCGGGCAGCGCATGGCGAAGCACCACACGATCTCCTGCACCGGCGGACGGTACAGCACCGGGTTCGCGTAGGCCACGCCGAGCGCCCCCATCCTGACGCGATGATCGAAGATCGTCACCGGCTCATCCCAGCTCACGCCGTCGTCCGTGCTGACGGCGCACACGATGTCGCCCATATCCGCCGCGCCGCGCAGATGCCGGCCAAACGCCACCAGCAAATGACCAGGCTTCCACGGCGCGATGTCCGGCTGCCAGACGCGGTCATACACCGCCGGCTGGACGAGTTCCGAAACAATGCTCACGTCCCGCACGTCGCCCACACATGGACGATGATCGGCGCTCATGTCAGTCCTCCAATCGCATCTTGTAACGCACGCAAGTTTTCGTCCGTGAGTTCCGCGGCAACCCTCAGGCGCAGGTGACCGCGCCGGTCAAACACCCAGACGTGCGGCAGACTTCCCCTCGACGCATCCATCAGCGCCTTGCTCTTGCCATCCCAATCAATCAGCATGGGAGTCGAGGCCGAATCCTTACCCATCTGGCCTTTGACCAGGCTTCTGGGGACGAACCGGGGCAGATTCTCGATGATCGCGAGCGCAAAGAGCCTGACGCCCGCATCTGAGCGATACGCAGCTTCCAGCGCTTCGCCCCACGCCTTCGACCCCTCGGTGGCCGCTCGGGTGCCGCCCGTCACGATGACGATCTGACCGGGGCAGGGAAGTTCCGCGCAGAGGTTTTTTCTGTATTGGAGTCGAGGCTTCAGCCGGTGTTGCGCTTGACGTTTGTTACGAAGGTAACCGGCTTAAGCATCGACTCCAGGAGCGTTTGGAGTTTCTGCGCTTGAGGACGCGATACTTGTCTGTTGTTTCGGCGCGGGCCGCGCCCTGAGCGGTGTATTACGAGGCAAACATGGCGTTCACGGTCTCGATACAATCCACCCCGCCCGCCAGCGTCAGCCGGTCGCCGCGCTCGATCTGCATGTTCCCGTGCGGCACCAGCAGGTCGCCGTTGCGGCGCAGCGCCAGCACCAACACGTCGCCGGGCAGTCGCAACTGGTGCAGCCGTTTCCGCACGCACGGCCCGCCGCTCACCACGACTTCCCAAATCTCCTTGTCGTCGTCCGTCCGGGTGAGCAGGGCATAGGTCGTGGGATTGCGGACCACCAACACCGCCAGGGTTGCCTGCGCCAGCGTCGCGCTGATCGCCTTGACGCCGAGTTGCTCGAAGCGTAAGGCATGTGTCGGGTCGGCGACGCCTGCCAGCACGGTGTCAATGCCATAGGTCGTCCGCGCCACTTCGCAAAACTCGTAGTTCGCATCGTCGTCGCTGTGGACGCAGATCACGGCAGGAGTCGTTTCCAGATAAGTTGCAAGTCGCTCACGTTCGGCGAATGGCGTCGCTACGAACGCATCCAACCCATGCTGGCGTGCGCGCTCCACCGCCTGCGCGTCGAGGTCGAGCACCAGCACTGGCTCACCGTGCGCCGTCAGTTGTTGCGCCACCTGTAGACCCATGTCGTTCGCACCGAAGATGACGGTTTGCCCGCCGCCGGCTTTCTCATCTTGTGCGATGATCCGGTTGAAAATCAGCGGCGACAGCGTCACGGTGATGATCGCGACGAGGATGATGGCCGCGTTCACCGACTCGGTGATCACGCCCAGGCGCAGCCCCACGGCTGAAGCCGCGATAATCAGCGAGAGGCGCGCCGACAGCAGTGTGCCCGCGGCAATCGCCTCGCGCCAGGAAAATGGGATCCGGAACAGCAGCCCCGGAATCAGCTTCACCACGATCGCCGCCACGACCAGGATCGGCACCAGCAGCATCGCCGCGGGCGACGCCAGCAGCGCGCTCACATCGAAGCGCAGCCCCACCTCGATGAAGAAGAGCGGGATGAAGAAGCCGAACCCGATGGCCTCGAGCTGGTGGATCAGCGCCGTGTCGTCCGGCGTGCGCAGCAGCGAGAGCATCGCGCCCGCCAGGAACGCCCCCAGGATGATCTCCGTGCCGAGCACCTGCGACAGCGCCACAAACGCCAGCATGATCGCAAACGCCAGTCGCATCTTGATCTGCCCCGTCGCGTGGCTCAGTTCCTCGATGGTGCGGCGCACAGACGGTATCCGGTTCGAGAAGAGCCCGAGCTGATAGAGCAGGAAGAACGCCACAAATAGCACGCCGATCAGCAGGATGTCGAGCGTCAGGCCCTGCGAGATCACCGCGACCAGCACCGTGATCAGCAGCATCGTCCCGAAGTCGGCGATCAGCGCCGCCACCAGGATGGACTGTCCGTAGCGCCCGGAACTGAGATTCCGCTCTTTGAGGATCGGCATCACGACGCCGACCGAGGTCGTGGAGAGGATCAGCGCCATCATCCACGGGTTGCGCACCAGTCCGAAGCCTTGCAACAACAGCCCCACGCCCGCGGAGAGCGCCAGCGTCAGCACGAACACCAGCCCGCCCAGCGAGGCCGGCCCCATAGAATGTTCCTGCTGTTCGTCGGGTCCGCCGTTGAAGCGTCGGAAGTTGCTGAAATCCACCTCCAGCCCGGCGAGGAACATCAGGAAGACGAAGCCGAACTCGGCAAACAGGTTCAGCAGCGGATCACCATACGAGACCAGTTGCAGCCCGCTGCGCCCCAGGATGATCCCCGCGATGATCTCGCCCACCACGATAGGGATGCTGAACCGTTTGAAGCGCAGCAGCACAATCGGGACGGCAAACGCCACCAGCAACACGATCAGCAGGTTGATGAAAGACGCTTCTTGTTCCATGAGGGGAATTTTACCATGCCTTGCGGGGGGAGGCTAAAGGCTTGGAACAAGGAAGGTACAGAAGGGATAACGTCAGAGCGCCCGTGCGCCGGGGGTGGTGGAAACGCGGACCAAGCTGACTTCTCACGCGACCGGTCCACGTATTTGACAAACTCGCGTTGACAGCATATACTTATATTCGATTATATGAATGTGATGGGATTGACCCAATGGACGCCTTAGAAAATACTGCCGCCCTGTTCAAGCTATTGTCCCACCCTTCCCGCATGGCAATCCTCCAAGTTCTGCGGGACGGCGAGGAGTGTGTCTGCCACATGGAGGCGGCGTTGGGGCTGCGCCAGGCGTACATCTCGCAGCAGCTCATGGTGCTGCGCCAGGCCGGCCTGGTGACCGACCGTCGCGAGGGCTGGAACATCTTCTACCGGGTGATCAAACCGGAGGTGTACGCGCTGCTGGATGCTGCGTTCGCCGCCACGCAACCCGAAGATGCGCCTTTCCTGTTGATTCGCTCCGCGCAGCCGGCGGCATGTCCCTGTCCGAAATGCCAGCTTGAGTCGGCGCTGTGATGGTGGGACTCTCTTTTTTTGAGCGATTACATTCAAGACGCTGAATATAATTAACTGCTAATCGGCGTCCACTATCAAATCTATCGTGAGGTAAACATGTTCAACATCAAGATTCTCGGCACAGGGTGCGCAAATTGTCAGCGGCTGGAAGCCAATGTGCGGCGCGTCGTCCAGACCCAGGGCCTGGCAGCGCAGATCGAGAAGGTCACCGATCTTGGGGAGATCATGAAGTACGCCATCCTGGCGACGCCGGGATTGGTGGTAGATGGCAAGTTGGTTGCCGCCGGCCGCGTGCCCTCCGATAAGGAGATTGCCGGGTGGCTGGTTCAGGCCGACCGGCCCGCCTGAAGCTTGCCGCAACACGGTTAACAGTCGCAGGCAGTCCCGAGGGTGTCTGCGACGGCTGGAGGAATAATGGCAATTCAAACAACAACACCGCGGCGCGGGTGGCGCGCCGATCTGCCAGTTTACAGCAAGCTGGCCGGCATCGCCTTGCTGTGGTGGGCGGCCTACTCGGTCTTGCCGCGGGTCAGCCTGTGGCTGACCTACGACGTCCTGGGGCTGGCGCGGGGTTCCCGCCTCGGTGAGTCCGTGGCGTTCTTTCTTTACGACGTGCCCAAGATCTTGCTGCTGCTCTCGGGCATGATCTTCCTGATCAGCATTGTGCGCACGTTTTTCAGCCCCGATCGCACGCGTGCGTTATTAGGGGGCAAGCGTCAGGGGATCGGGAACATGCTGGCCGCCATGCTGGGCATCGTCACGCCGTTCTGCTCCTGCTCCGCGGTGCCGCTCTTCATCGGCTTTGTTGAATCGGGTATTCCGCTGGGCGTGACGTTCTCCTTCCTGATCGCTGCGCCGATGATCAACGAGGTCGCCGTCGTCCTGTTGTACGGCCTGTTCGGCTGGCAGGTGGCGGGGCTGTACATTGCCTCCGGGCTCGTGATCGCCATCGTCGCTGGCATCGTCATCGGCCGGCTGCACTTGGAACGCCACGTTGAAGATTTCGTCTGGCAGTTGCAGATGGCCGAGGGCGGTCCTCAGGAGAAACTGACCTGGCCGGAACGCATCAATCGCGCTTGGGAGAGCGTGAAAGAGATCGTCGGCAAGGTCTGGTTATACGTTGTGATCGGCATTGCGATCGGCGCGGCAATCCACGGTTTCGTGCCGGAAAGCGCCCTGGCCGGCATTATGGGCAAGCAAGCCTGGTGGTCGGTGCCGGCGGCCGTGCTGCTGGGTATCCCGCTCTACTCCAACGCCGCGGGCATCATTCCGATTGTCAGCGCGTTGATGGAGAAGGGGGCCGCTCTCGGCACGGTGCTGGCGTTCATGATGTCTGTCGTCGCGCTCAGTCTGCCCGAGATGATCATCCTCCGGCGGGTGCTCAAGCCACGGCTCATCGCAGTTTTCATCGGCGTGGTGGCGCTGGGGATCATCCTGACGGGCTATCTGTTCAACCTGGTCATGTGAGTTAAGGAGCGATACCCTTGGCCGAAAACTGTTATTGTCCACCTGACGCGAACGCTCAAACCTGTGAGCGATCACTGGCAGTCGCGTTATGCGGGGCGAACCCACGCGTGTGTCTCGCCCGCGGCAAGTTAGTACCGCATATTTACATGTGGCTTACGGAAGAGGGCAAGGCGCGCATCCCTTGCTCGGGGTACGACCGGTAAAATGACCCTCACCATCTATATCATTAGCGCCGCGCTGGTGTTCGTTTTCTCCGGGCTGCTGGCCATGGCCGGACTGGGCGCGGCGTTCCTGTTCGTGCCACTTTTCTACTACCTGGGTGTCCCGCTGGCCGAAGCCGTTCCCACCGCGCTGCTGCTCAATGTGGTGAGCCTGCTGTTTGCCACCATCAACTACTGGCGCGGCAAGCTGATCAACTTTCGCGTTGGGCTGCCAGTCCTAGTGACGGCGGTCCTCCTCTCGCCGCTCGGCGCGCGCCTGACACCCTATGTACCCAAGCGCGTCCTGCTGGCGTTGTTCGCGGCCTTCCTGATATTTGCCGGATTCATGATGCTGTTCTACCAGGCCAAGAAGCGGGAGCGGGAATTGAACCGGACGGTCGAGGTGGCTGCCGGGGCAGGCGTGGGTGGAGTCGCCGGCTTTTTCGGTGGGATGCTGGGGGTGGGCGGTGGCAACTTCATCCTGCCGGTGCTCAACTGGCTAGGGCTGGAACTCAAGATGGCCGCGGGCACCACCGCGTTGGTCGTGGTGTTTGCGTCGCTGTCGGGTTTCCTGGGCCATGCCACCCTAGGCGGGCTGGATCCGCGCTTCATTGGCATTACGGCAGTGATGGCAGCCGCCGGTTCTATCGTCGGCTCGCAGTTGATGAAAACTAAATTATCGAACACCCAACTCAAGCGGATGATCGGTGTGTTGCTATGGCTAATTGCGGCCAAGATGATCTTCGATCTCGTAAAATAGACGCGGCTGGTCCGACCCTCAAGGTCTCCGAGACCTTGAGGGTCTCTAACTCGACAAGGAGACAACTCATGGAAAAAAACGATGAACTGTACAAGGCTGGCCTGCTGCTGCACGGCCACAAGTGTCCGGCAATGCCGATGGGGCTGCGCGCCGGCCTCGCCGCGCTGGAGGCGTTAGGAGTCGAGCGCGCGGCCGACGGCCAGTTGACCGCGTTGGTCGAAATTGACAAGGAGCACTGCGCCACCTGCTACGCTGATGGCATCCAGATGGCGACCGGCTGCACCTTCGGCAAAGGCAACATCCAGAAGTTGGGCTACGGCAAGTTCGTGCTGACCCTGGTGGACAACAAGACCGACCGCAGCGTACGCGTTGCCACGCGCAACGAAGTCATCAAGCGCAACCAGGAATCGGAGTTCATCCAGTATCGCAAGCGCGGTGTGCCGGCATCTAAGATCGATCCGGCGCTGGTGGAGCCGAACGTCGAGTTTATCCTGGCTGCGGCGACCGACGACTTGTTCGAGATCGGGCCGGTGACAGAGATGAAGCTGCCCGCCGGCCGGCCGCACGATTTCAACACGATCATCTGCACCGAATGCGGCGAAGTGGCGGTCGAGAGGTACGCTCGCGTCAAGAAGGGTAAGATCGTCTGCATGCCGTGCGCGGAGAAGGTCTGAGTGGCGGGGAGGGCGACCATGGCCCAGAATACCCTGACGATTATCGTGACGGACGACAAGAGCCAAAGGCTATATGATGACTGAATGCGGACGTCGGACCGCTTAAATGACGAGAGCCATCCCTCGATATGCCTGGCAGCATCCGGGATGGCCCTCTCAATGAGCCGGCGTTCTGCAATCGGGCGGATAGCCTTGTTTAGGCAGAAATACCAGCAGCGGGGACGACGGGGCTCGAACCCGCGATCTTCGGCTTGACAGGCCGACATGTTAACCACTACACTACGTCCCCAGGTGTCTTTTCGTTCACGTCTTTGTGCCCGCCGACATTTGATTTATACCATACGCCCCTTTAACCGTCAAATTCGCGTCCCGGTTCTCATCAGGGAGTGTTCTTGAGCGCTTATTTCGGTGAACTCGCCGCGCTCGGCGCGGCGGCGGTCTGGGTCTTTACGTCCCTCCTTTTTAGCATCTCGGGCCGGCGGGTTGGGGCGACGGTGGTGAACCGTATACGCCTGCTCTTCGCGGTGCTCTTCGTCGGCGCGATG
>JBBQRS010000164.1:0-8361 GCA_038214535.1 Anaerolineae bacterium | reverse complement strand
GCGTTGATCGGCGGCGGCGAAATGCACGGTCTGCAAGGCCGCGCACAGACCCTCACCGCCGTCATGGATGATCAGTTGCAGGCCATTCGCGCCTGCCACGCCCGCGGCTTCGAGGCGACTCAAGAAGCTCAGCCAGGCCGGATGGTCCTCACTATCGGCCAGTTGCCAGGCCAGAATCACGCTGCGGTCGGTATCCGGCCAGACGCCTAGCGCAATGAGCAGGCAGCGCTTGATCCGGCGCTTGACCGCCCGCAGGCGGCCCGTGCGATCACGGCGCTGTTGCCCCGTGGGGCACAGTTGGCTGAACCAAATCGCATCAATTTGCATGACGGGCGGCGTGACCAGTTCGTCTACGCCAGGCGTCAGGTCTTGCAGTTGGTGCAGCCGGGTGCATAAGGTGCGTAGCCCCAACGCACCGAGGTGGCAGTGGCGTAATTCGGCCTGCATCTGGCGTAGGCTCTGGCCCATTTGCGCCCAACGCCCGATTTGGGCATCCACTTCATCGCCGAGCCGCTGATAAGGCCGTAATAGCCCGTTGAAGTCCAATGCGACGCTACCGCCGCATTGACAGACGACGCGCGGCAGTTGGAGCTCCAACGTGTAGTGTAGGCAACTCAAGCGCCGGGGGCGATACCCATTGCGGCTGAAGTGGGCGCAGCGATGGCTGTGACAGCGGCAACACTGGCCGGACGGCTCGACCTGGCGGGGCACCTGCCCCCGCCGCGTATAGGCGTCACGCCCGAGCAGGTATGCAACAGCCACAACCAGCTGTTGATTCAAGTGGGCTCGCATTTGCGCCTACAAGGCGGCCTGCGCCGCCGCAAACGCGTCCATCAGCATCGTCCGCCCGTTGACTTTGCGGCGTTCCGGTTGTAAGTTGAGCATGGTGGAGCGACTCCTCAGAAAGATGTGGCTGACACCCTTACCTTAGCAGGTTTACGCTCCACCCCATATTTCCACCGAAAAGGATACACTACCTGCGGGGGAACAGTGGCGCGCCGCGCACACGCTACTCTGTTCTCGGCGTCGACCATCTCTGAACCGATGACGCATTCTTGCTCGCGCATCTCCAGGCTAGGCCGCCAGGATGAGGCCGTCGCCGCCGCGCAAATCGCCGTTAACCTCGCGCCGCAGTCATCGACGGGCGTGTATTGCACGCGCCCTGGCGCAATCTTGCACGTATCATCTGCACGCGCTCGCCGGGGGGACCTGTTTCTGATAGCGTTTGACCTTGCGCTGCCAGCGCTTGGGTTGTAGGCGGCTCATGCCGAGTCGCCGGGTGATGCTCGACGGAAACGGCATGGCAGGTTATAATCGGCAGGCTTGACCTATCGCATGCGCTCATATCTCCTCGCCGGGCGTGAGGGCTTCCATGCTCACGATAACGCTTTGCGTTGCGCCCGGCAATCCGCGAATGTTACTTGCGATGTAGGCGTTGCCTCAGCAGGGAGAATGCATCATCATGCGCCTCTGGCGTTTAGGATCTGACAACTTACCGATCGAGCCGAGCGCCTGGGCCGCAGAAATGCATGGGTTGCTGGCGCAGGTACGGGATAGCGTCTTTACCTTGGCCCTGGCGCTCCTCGGCGCGACGGCGTTGGTCGTCGTCGCCATGTCCGCGACGCTCGATGTCGCCAGGGCCGCGCTGTGCGCCACGCTGCTGCTTTGGCTCGGCGCGGTGGCATGGTTGCTGCGCAGCCGCAAGCCCCAGATTGCCGGTTGGCTACTGGTCGTCGGCTGGTCAGTCATCAATTTGCTGCTGGCGGGGTGGGCCGGCTTGAGCGCGGCGCTTTGGCTGCTGGCGCTGCCGGCCGGTCTGGCGGTCATGCTGTTCGGTGCGCCCGTTGGTCTGGGGGTCAGCGCCGGGTTGTCGCTGCTGCTGATCTTCGCGCCCGTGGACCGGCTTTCGCCCGACCTTGTGTCTGATAGAACTCTGATTATTCTGGAAATTTGGGGCGTGGTCGGGTTGACCGTCCTGACCCTGCGCCCTTTGCAGACGGTAGGGGAGTGGGCCTGGTCTGCTTACAGCCATAGCCAGGAGTTGCTGCGCAAATCGCAAGATGCGCAACTTCAGCTTAACCAGGTGCTGGAAGACCTGACGTCCGCCAATGCCCAGTTGGTGCGCCTCAACCACCTCACTGATGGACTGCGGCAAGAAGCCGAAGAATCCCGGCGCACCAAGGATCAGTTCGTAGCGAACGTCAGCCATGAGTTGCGCACCCCGCTGAACATGATCATCGGGTTTTCCGAGATGATCCTCAACGCGCCTCAGGCTTATGGCGGTCGTATGTCGGGGCCATTGCTTGCCGATCTGGCCGTCATCTCCCGTAATGCTCAACACCTCTCTAGCCTGATTGACGATGTTCTCGACCTGAGCCAGATCGAAGCGGGGCAGATGGCGCTGGTACGCGAGCGTGTGGCGCTGGCCGAAGTCATCGAGGCGGCCCTCGTCGCGGTGCGGCCGCTCTTCGAGTCAAAAGAGCTTTTCCTGCGGGCCGAGGTGGAGGTGGGCTTACCGGAAGTTAACGGTGACCGGACGCGCATTCGCGAGGTGCTCCTCAACCTGCTCAGCAACGCGGGCCGCTTCACCGAACACGGCGGCGTCACGGTGGAAGCCCGGCGCCGCGACGGTGACATCCTGATCAGCATCAGCGACACGGGGCCAGGCATTGCGCTAGAGGATCAAGCCCGCCTGTTTCAGCCCTTTCAGCAACTGGACAGCTCGTTGCGCCGCCGGTACGGCGGCACGGGCCTCGGCCTGAACATCAGCCATCGCTTCGTGGAGATGCACGGAGGCCGCATGTGGGTCGAGAGCGTGTCCGGCGCCGGCGCGACCTTCCATTTCACGCTGCCCATCGAGTTGACCGCGCCGATGGCCCCCGGCGCCGGCCGCTGGCTGAACCCCGCGTGGGAATTTGTCGAGCGCACGCATCCTTCGCTGACGCCCGTCGCACAGGTGCAGCCCGAGATTGTCGTCTGTGAAACCGGCGGGTCGCTCGCGAATTTGCTCACGCGGTACATGCAAGATGCCAGAGTCACCGCAGTGCAAGACCTCGATGAGGCGCTGCGACAGGCGGCCACCTTGCAGGCGCAGGCCGTGGTCGTGAACGCAATCTCGGCCGCCGAGATGTTAGCGCAACTTGAAACGGTCGAACTGCTGCCCGAAGGCATCCCGGTCATGGTCTGCTCCGTGCCGGGCGCGCCCGATGCCGCCGGCAACCTGGGGGTCGCCGACTATTTTGTGAAACCGGTCGCTCGCGAAACATTGCTCGCAGCGCTGGATCGGCTGGGCATGGACGGCAAAAAAATCCTAGTGGCCGATGATGATGAAGACGCCCTACGGCTGTTTCATCGCATGTTGTTGTCGGCCGGGCGCGACTATCGCGTGCTGACCGCGCCCGATGGGCGGCAAGCGTGGGACATGCTGCAAAGGGAACGGCCCGACGCGCTGCTGATGGATCTGATGATGCCGGAGATGGATGGCTTCGAGCTGCTTGCCGCCAAGAACACCAACGCAGCGCTGCGAGATATCCCCGTGGTGGTGCTCTCCGCGCGCGATCCGCTGGGCCAGCCGATTGTCAGCAAGGCGCTCGCCGTGATCCATCAGAGCGGGCTCTCGCTGGCCCAACTGCTGGCCGGCATCACGGTGCTGGGCAAGGTCCTTTCTCCCGCGCACCCGAATATCGGGCTAAGGTTGCCAGCAGAACCTCCCGGCTGACCGGCTTCTGTAGGAATGCGGCCGCGCCGAGGCTGAGCGCCAGTTGTTCCAGGGGCAAAATGCTACACATCAGCACGGGGACGTCCTGCATCCTCGGCAGGGCGCGCAAATCGCCGAGGACCTCCCATCCGTCCATGCCCGACAACATCACATCAACCACGACGACCTCTGGCGTCGTTTCTCTCAGGCACGCCGCCAACTGTTCGCGGGTCGTCGCGCTCAGGCAGCGATAGGGAGCGCCGGCAAGGTAACGGGCGTAAAGCTGAAGCGTATCCGGGTTATCCTCGATGAACAGAACCGCCGCCTGAGCCACCGCGCGCAGGTGGAGATGCGCAACGAATGGCGCGTCTGCCGCGCTGATGATCGTATCCAAGCGGCTGCCCGACAGTTCCGCGATCTGCCGCGCCACGGCCAGTTTGTCGAGCCGCGGGTCAACCTGGGTCGGGCCAGGGGCAATCGAGCGCACCGTCAACACCACCTGATCGGCTTCGGCGTCCGCTTCCAGCACAATCTGGCCACCCGGGGTCATGCGGATGGCTTCCTGCAAAATGGTCAGCATCGCCTGACGGATCGGCCCGGCCTGCACAAGAACGCCGGGCAGGTCATCCGGCAACCGCCAATCGGCACGAACCCTCAGCTCCCGCAGCAAAGGTTCCGCGGTCAGCAAAGTTGCCTCGACCAACTCGGCCAACGACGCCGATTCAGGCAGCAGCGAGCGGCCCAGCCAGGCCAATTCCTGGGCGAGGGGCGCTGTGGCCTCCGGTTCTGCGTCGCTCACGTCTTCATCCTCGAGCTCGTCATCAGCCGGTTCTGCAGCGATGCCCGCATAGTGCGCCTGGAGGTCGTGATGGGTCCACAACAGATCGGCCATGACCCGTAATGCCTGAGCCTCTTGACGCCGCACCTGGCGGATGCTGACCCCCAGGGTCGCCGCGGTCTCGCTCTGCGTAAACTGCTCGACAAAGCGATGATGCAACGTGCGATAGACACGCCATGCGTCCGAGTCAGGTGAGAGGCCGGGCCGAGGCTTCAGGTCGGCGATGATGCGAATGAGCGCCTCGCGGAACAATGATGGGCTACCGTGATCGAGCGCGTCCAGGGCCGTAAAGAGCTGATTTCGGCGCAACGCGTCGGGGTCATAAAGATGATTGAGTGCACGCCGCAGATCGGCCACGAAGCGTGGATGGAGAAGGCTTGCCCCACTGTCAGTCATATGTCCTCTTTTTGGCCGCTTCCTGGCATAGATCGCCGCCGAAAGCGCAATGATGCTATTATACTCTATGTTTATGAATGATATTTTCGCCAAAATCGCCACTGACCGCCATCACGCTCGCGATGCCAGCCTGGTGACGCCTGAACCGACGCCCACGCCCGATGTCACGCTGCCCCTGGACGCCACGCCGGGAACACAGGCCTTTGCGCCGGCGCACAAGATGTCTACGCACGCCGAACTGCTTGCGGCGCTGGCGGATTTGCGCGGCCAGATGGCCCCCTTTCTGGCCGATCTGGCGCCTGCCCTCTCACAAGAGCGCCTCCGCCTGGAACTGACGGAGTTCGATTGGCGCGAGGAGACGGACGCCGACCGCCGGAGTTTCGGCGGTGTGCTCGCCGGAGATGGCGACTGGACGCCGGTGAAGCTGCCGCATTATGGGCCGCCGCTCGGTCGCGCCGTGACGTATTATCGCGCCCGCTTTGAGGTCACCGTGGCCATGCTGAACCAGGGCAGTCTGTGGGCCTGCTTTGACGGAGCAGACTACAAGGCGCACGTCTTTGTCAACGGCGCCTACCTTGGCTCGCACGAGGGCTTCTTCGCGCCGTTCGAATTCGACTTCACCGCCAACGCGGCGCCCGGCATCAACACGCTGCTGATTAAGGTTGAAAACGACCATATCTGCATGGGCAGCGTCGGCGGCGTTGTCGGCGCAACCCTTGATGGCGACAAAATCTATGCCGCCTCCGGACCGGGCTACGATGAGCCGGTATTGGGCTGGCACCATTGTCCACCGGGCATGGGCATCTACCAGGGCGTGCGGATCGAGGCGCGCTGGCGGTTATTCATTCGTGACCTGTATATTCGCCCGCTGCCGGCGCACGGTGGCGCGGAAGCCTGGATCGAGGTCTACAACTGTGACGCCTCCAATCGGGCTGTCACCTTTGAACTCTCGTTGTTCGGGCAAAACTTCGCGGCCACCGTGTTTCGCGACCGCACCATTGTTCCCAGCACCGCCGACATCCGCGGCCACGGCGATCTGGACAAAGAACTACAGCCGGTAATCTCGCAGCCCGCCGGGCCGGGCATCAGCCAATACCGCGTGTTCTTCGACCTGCCGGAGGCAAGACGCTGGGAGCCTGAGGCTCCCTGGCTGTACCAGTTACAGACAACCCTGCTCGACGATGCCGGAAACGTATGCGATACGGCGCAGCAGCAGTTTGGGATGCGCGACTTTCGTCAGGACGAGACTTCGACTCCCAAGGGGAAGTTCTATCTTAATGGCCGCGAGATCCGTCTGCGCGGCGCCAACACCATGGGCTTCGAGCAGGGATCGGTGATGCGCGAAGATTGGGCACAGCTCATAGATGACATCTTGCTGGCCAAACTCTGCAACATGAACTTCTTGCGCCTCACGCAGCGCCCGGTGCAACGCGCGGTGTATGACTACTGCGACCGCCTCGGCCTGATGACCCAGACCGATCTGCCGCTCTTTGGTTGCCTGCGTCGCAACCAGTTGTGCGAGGCCGTGCGCCAGGCCGAGGAGATGGAGCGCCTGGTGCGACCGCACGCGTGCAATGTCATCATCAGCTATATCAACGAGCCTTTCCCCAACGGCCAGGGCCGCCCGCATCGTAACCTCACCCGCCCGGAGCTGGAAAACTTTTTTGATATGGCGAGTCGCGCGGTGCGCATGAGCAATCCCGAGCGCGTGATCAAGTATGTGGATGGCGACTACGACCCGCCCGCCCCAGGCGGCATGCCCGATAATCACTGCTACTGCGGCTGGTATATCGGCCATGCGATTGATCTCGGTCGCCTCAATCGCGGCTATTGGCTGCCCGTGATCCCCGGCTGGCATTATGGGTGTGGCGAATTTGGCGCCGAAGGTCTGGACAGCCTGGAGGTGATGCGCAAGTATTACCCGGAGGGCTGGCTGCCGCCGGAAGACCAACCGCAAACCGAGCCATGGCGACCAGTCAAGATCGAATCGAACCAGACCGACCGCTTCCAATACCTGTGGTTCCCAGCCCAGACAACCCCTGAAGACTGGATTAACACCGGCCAGACCCACCAGGCGTGGGTCACGCGGCTGATGACCGAGGCCTTCCGGCGCTCAAACACCATGAACAGTTTTGCCATCCACCTCTTCATAGACGCCTGGCCCGCGGGTTGGATGAAGAGCATCATGGATGTGGATCGCATCCCCAAACGGGCTTACTATGTCTATCGCGACGCCTTGACTCCACTCATGGTCTCGCTGCGCGCCGATCGCCGCGCCTGGTTCGCCGGTGAGACTGCCGAGCTCGAAGCGTGGATCTGTAACGACACGCACGACACGCCCTCCGGCGCACAGCTATGCTACGAGCTGGTCGTGGACGGCCAAGTCACGCAGTCCGGCGCGTATCCCGCCGCTATCCCCGCCTGTGGCAGCAGGCCCCAGGGTTATCTGCGCCTGCCCCTGCCCGTCGTGAGCGGACGCACGGATGCGGTCGCGCGTCTGGCGCTGCTGGACGCTGCCGATCAGACCCTTTTTGACTGCGAACAGGCGCTGGAGATATTCCCGACTGCCGCCGTGGCGCAGGCCCGGCGCGCCTTTGTGATCGGCGGCCCCAACAGCATCGCGGCTACCCTGGCGGCGGAGCTTGGCCTGGCCGTTATGTACACAGGCCAGCCTTCGGCCACCGATGTGATCCTGTGCGACGATCTGACCGCGCTGGCCGACCACCGTGAAGCCGTCGAGCAGGCCGTCGCTGCCGGCGCGACCGCCCTGCTGCTGGAACTTCCCGTGGGTGTCCATGCGATTGCCGGCGACGCCGTGACCGTGGCGCCCGGTGGCATGGGCCAACGTCACTTCGTGGAATGCCACACCGGTCATCCGCTGGTGCAAGACTTCATGCCTTATGATTGCTGGTTCTGGCACGATGCCTCCGTCGGCTATCCGACGCCGCTTCTCGCCACCGTCCTCGATCCCGCGCCTGCTGGCTGGACGACCATCCTGGATAGCGGCAACGGTTCGTGGGTTGGCGCGTGGCACGCGGCGCCCGCGGCGGTCGAAAAGCAGTTCGGTCAGGGCGTTTTCCGCATTTGTCAGGTCCGCCTCGCGCATCGGACTCAGACCAACCCGCAGGCCGCCATCCTGGCGCGCCGGCTGCTGGGGCTTGCCTAGAGCAACAGAATCGAGGTCAAAGATGACAGATCTCAAAACCTATCTGCGAGTTGACGACGCGGACCGGGTGCGCTTCGCAGACCTCTACGCCCGGTATCGCCTGCTGCACGACGCGCCTGAGCGTTGCCGGCCCATGATTATCGTCAACACGCCGGTTGCATTGCCGACGTGGGAAGAGCGCCTGGCCGATCCGCTCGTGATGCTCAAGGCGGAACTGGATGCGCTGCGCCCGCACCTGGCGATTCAAGATGATCGCGTGCCCAC
>JBBQRS010000163.1:0-8384 GCA_038214535.1 Anaerolineae bacterium | reverse complement strand
CTGCGAGAGTAAGGCATGTTGGTTGATCCACAAACGCATCGCCGCACTCCGCACCGCTGACGACTTCCGCGCGCACTGCGCCGCCTTGGGCGGGACACTCCCCTTCGACGAGACGCTGCTCCAGCCGTCGCCGCTTCCGCATAATGCAGCTATATCATGCGGAAACGATCCATATAATCACTAGACAGGCCCTAAGACGAGGGTGAGCTCTGGTCTGTCCTGATCATCACAACCCATGGAAAGATTCGGTCACTGGCAAGGATTGGGCTGACATGATTGAGTTGAACGGGCACAAGTACGGCCTCTGCCTCATTGATACGAACGCGGCCAGCGAGATGGCGAAGCACCTCACTGACGAATTCCGAAACTTCTTGGAATGGTCACTGACTGACAAACCTATGATGATCCCGTGCTTTTCCATATTCACGATTCTGGAATTGCGACGTAGACCAGCGGTTTACGAACAGTTTCTTGAGAGGTTTTCACCCTTTCCATCCATCGTTCTCAAGAGTCCCGACCAATTGCTCGCTGAAGAGGTGAACTCGTACCCAAATCCAGAGACTATCCACCCCATTCTGCACGCGTTTAGTGGTTTGGCTACTTCACCTAGCAATCAAATGCGAAACGTGCTTGATCTACTGTTTGACACTCCCGACGCGAAATGGCAAGAACGAACCTGGCTTGATGGTCGTGATTCTGCGGTCGCGGGGATGCTCTCGCTGGTTGAAAATTATCCGCCTGAAGACAACAAGTACACAGCTAAGGAGATTCGAACGTTTATAGAAATCACGGTGTTTGAACAACTTGCATTTCGATTTATGCAATTCGTCAAGTCGCAGCTTGATACCGGTAATGCAATAGACATCGACGCGTTCCCGTCGCTCAAGATGACTTCATTTACGGTATTCTATAAGTTTTACGTCGATAACCGATGGCCTTCGCAATCTGATGCTTTTGATATACTCATCGCGGCTCCGATACCCTATGTTGATGCTGTCATCACTGAGCGACATCAGGCCGAAGTATTACGCAAGATTAAACGCCGTGACAAATTCGTCGCAGAGCTTCAGATATTCATCCTTAAAGACTTTCAAGCATCTCGGATTACAGCACCCAGGGTCTAGGAAGGCATTGACCATGGTTAGGAAAATGTCTGAGCCTCGCAGTTCACTTGAAGCAATAAGTTTCCGAACAATAACCTGCCATGACCCACAAGCGCGTCGCCGCACTCCGCACCGCCGACGACTTCCGCGCCCATTACGCCGCGCTGGGCGTGACGCTCCCCTGTGACGCGACGCCGCTCCGTTTCTCGCAGCTTTCGCATAACACCGTTCTCAGGTATATTATGTGGGAGTTTTTCGTATCATCATTAGTCAAGGTGGCACGAGCGCTGCGCATAGCGCCCACCTAAAAGGAGCGTTGTTATGGAAATCCTCTTCTTCTGGCTCGTCCTTTCGATTGTCATTGGGATTGGCGCAGCTTCACGGGGCCGTTCTGGTTTCGGATGGTTCTTACTGTCTATCCTTATCAGCCCACTTATCGCCCTGATCTTGTTGCTACTTATGCCGAGCAAGGCAGCACGACCCGACGAACCCAATCCGGACACTCATGTTAGGTGTCCGGATTGTGCTGAATTGGTCCTTGCCGAGGCGCGTGTGTGCAAGCACTGCGGCTGCAAGTTGGTACCCGCCTCCGAACAAGCCGCCCGAAAGCAGGCGGTGAAGAGAACCGATCTCGATGAATATGTCAGTTAGCGCTGCCCGAGCAAGCACGTCACGGTAACGGCGCATTGCACCACAAAAAGCAGTGGTACGAATTCTTCCGTGTATTCCGTGTGTTCCGTGGTAAACAAGTTCTCGAATGGATTCGTGGTGTCTATACTCCTGGGCGACGTGTCGCACAGTTGCCCAATAGTAGAAGCCAACTGACCCAAGAGACATTCGCAATACAGAGCTCACCATGACCATCAAACGCATCGCCGCACTCCGCACCGCTGACGACTTCCGCGCGCACTGCGCCGCGCTGGGCATCGAGCTGCCGTTCGACGCGGCTGCGCACGGGAGCGCGTACTACGAGCTGGAGGCGCATCCGCTGGCCGCGCCCTACCGGCTGCGCGGCGGGCGCGTGATCGGCAACCGTTTCGCCGTCCACCCGATGGAGGGGTGGGACGGGACGCGCGACGGCCTGCCCACCGACCTCACGCTGCGGCGCTGGCGGCATTTCGGCCTCAGCGGGGCCAAGCTGATCTGGGGCGGCGAGGCGGTCGCGGTGCGCTACGATGGACGCGCCAACCCCCGCCAGTTGGTGATCGCGCCGCACACGCTGGGCGGGCTGGCGGAGTTGCGCGAGACGCTGCTCGCCGCGCACCGCGAAGCCCACGGTTCCACCGACGACCTGCTCATCGGGCTGCAACTGACGCACTCGGGCCGCTTCGCCCGCCCCGACCCCGGCCCGCTCTATTCGAAGATCCTTTATCACCACCCGCTGCTCGACCCGCTGCATCACACCCCGCCCGACCTGCCCGCCCTGACCGACGGCGAGATTGACGACCTGATCGGTGACTTCGCGGTCGCCGCGCGGCGGGCGCGTGAGCTGGGGTTCGACTTCGTGGACCTCAAGCACTGTCACGGCTACCTGGGGCACGAGTTCCTCAGCGCGCGGACGCGCCCCGGTCGCTACGGCGGCAGCTTTGTCAATCGCACGCGATTTCTCCGCGAATTGGTGGCGGCCGTCCGCCGCGACGCCCCCGGCCTGGGCATCGGCGTCCGGCTGAGCGCATTCGACACGGTGCCTTTCCGTCCCGGCCCGGATGGCGTCGGCGCGCCGGTGGATTGGCGCGCGGCCCTGGCCGGCAACGCATATGGCGACGCGGTTGCCTCTGACGATGCGGTCGCCGGGGGAGATGGCGACGGGATCGTCTACCCCTACGCGTTCGGCGCGGACCTGCGCGACCCGCTGCGCCTCGACCTGACCGAGCCGGCCGCGTTCCTCGCCCTGCTCGCATCGCTCGACGTGGAGCTGGTGAACATCACCGCGGGCAGCCCCTATTACTGCCCGCACATCCAGCGCCCGGCGCTCTTCCCGCCCTCCGACGGCTACGAACCGCCCGAAGACCCGCTGGTCGGCGTGGCCCGGCTGCTGGGCGCGGCCGCGGCGCTCAAGCGGCAGTTCCCCGGCCTGCTGATCGTCGGCACGGGCTACACCTACCTGCAGGAATGGCTGCCCGCGGTCGCCCAGGCCGCCGTGCGCGACGGCTGGACCGACTTCGTAGGGCTGGGCCGCATGATCCTCGCCTGCCCCGAGCTGCCCGCCGACGTGCTGGCGGGCCGCCCGCTCCAGCGCAAGCGCCTCTGCCGCACCTTCAGCGATTGCACCACCGCCCCCCGCCGCGGCGAAGTCTCCGGCTGCTACCCGTTGGACCCGTTTTACAAGAATTTCAGCAACGAATTACACGAATGAGGGAGCGGGAATCAGGGAGCGGGAGAGTGGGAGCAGAAGATTGCTTCTCTCCCTGATACCCGCTCCCTGATACCCGTTCCCTGATACCCGATCTTCAATTCGTGGCAAAAAAGGAGTGACGCATGATCCAAATTGCAGAAGTGTTGCCCCCTCACCCCGACCCGTTGTGGCGGCTGGCGAAGCAGTGCGGCATTGACCACGCCGTCGGCGTGATGGACTTCTCGCGCGGCTTCGACGCGCCCCGCGAAGAGCTGCCGTGGAGCTTCATGGCGCTGGCGCTGGCGAAGTCGGCCTACAACGACGGCGGCTTCGAGTTCGCCGTGCTGGAGAGCCGCCCGCCGATGAACAAGATCAAGCTGGGCCTGCCGGGGTGGGAACAGGAGATGGAGACCGTGCTCGACCTGATCCGCAACCTGGGCGCGCTGGGCGTGCCGGTGTGGTGCTACGAGTGGATGCCCGTCTTCAACTGGATGCGCACCAGCACCACCGCGCCCGCGCGCGGCGGCGCGCTCGCCACCGCCTACGACCACGAGCTGATGCGTCACGCCCCGCTGACCGAGTATGGCGAGGTGAGCGACGAGACGCTATGGGCGAACCTCGCACGCTTCCTTAATATAGTGGTCCCGGTGGCCGAGGCGGCGGGCGTGAAGCTGGCGATGCACCCCGACGACCCGCCCCTCTCGCCCATCCGCGGGCTGAGCCGCATCATGCGCAGCCTGGAGAACTACCAGCGCCTGCTCGACCTGGTCCCCAGCCCGGTGAACGGCATCGCGCTGTGCCAGGGCAACTTCACCCTGATGACCGACGACCTGCCCGCGGCGATCCGCCACTTTGGTAAGCAAGACAAAATCTTCTTCGCGCACTTCCGCGATGTGCGCGGCACGCCGGAGAAGTTCGTGGAGACCTTCCACGACGAGGGCAAGACCGACATGCTGGCGTGCATGGAAGCGTACCGCGACATCGGCTACGACGGCGTCCTGCGCCCCGACCACGTGCCGACGATGGAGGGGGATTCCAACGACCGCCCCTCCTACTCCTCCGTGGGCCGCCTCTTCGCCATCGGCTACATCAAGGGCCTGCGCGAAGCGGTTTACCGCGAGTGAGGGAGCAGGAATCAGGGAACGGGTATCAGGGAACTGGCATCGGGAAAAGAAGCAATCTTCTGCTCTCCCGCTCCCGCTCCCTGATACCTCTTCCCTGATTCCTGTTCCCTGATACCCCTTCCCTGATTCCCGATCTTCAATTCGTGGCAAAAATCATTCCCGCGCGCGGAAGGTGATGGGCAGGTCACGGCCGACGATGGAAGTCAGGACGCGGGCGATGATCTTGTTGAGTTGCCGTCGCAGCACCTCGATCACCTGCGCGTTGGCGACCTCCACCACCAGCGCGCCCTCCTCGGTCAGCCCGACGCCGCGCGTGCCCAGCAGACAGCTCTCGAAGGTGGGCTGCGTCATCTGCAACCGCAACTGGTTCAGCGCCACGTCCCATAGCGCCGCCGGTGTCAGGTCACGCGGCGCGCCCCGATAGGTGCAGGCAATGAGCGGTTCCGGCTCCGGCGGCGTCGGCCTGACCGAGGCGGGCTCCTCCTCCTCCTCCTCCGGCTCCGGCATCATCTCCAGCGGGTGAAACGGGCGCGGGCGCGCCCACGGGTCGGCGGTGGCGTCCTCGCCGGTCTCCAGCCGCGCCCGGGCGCGCGCCAGCATCTCGGGCGCGGCGGGCGTCCCGAAGCGCAGGCGGCTCACCCACAGCTTGACCAGCACATCGCGCGGCGGCAGTTTGCGGTCGCGCGGCTGGCCGTCGAGCAGCGCCAGCCGTTGCGCGTGGACGTAGGCGCGCGCCTCCTCGGGCTCCATGCGCGCCAGCAATTGCCCCGCCAGCTCGACCGCAATCGGCGGGTACGCGCCCAGCCCTTGCAGATCGGCCGCGAGCGCCGGCGCCTGCGGATGCCCCTCTCCCCCCACACCCCCCTCACCCTTAATAACATCAACAACCTTTTCTTTAATAGATAATTGTTGTTGTTTAAGCGGGCGGGCAAGGTCAATGGCATTACCCCCACCGGCCGGTGGGGGTAATGCAACCCGGCCTGCAAGCTCCTTCTGATGGATCAATTCGCGTAGCGCGACGACGGCCTCGTCGGTCTGGAGGGCGACCGTGGCGGGTAGTTTGTCGCGCAGGCCGCGCGTCACGGGCAGCGGCGTCAGCCAGCGGCGGGTCTTGTCGCTATGCGTCAGCAGCAGGTGCAGGTCTTCCAGCTCGCGGCGCGCCCGGCGCACCGCGTCTATGGAGACCCCACCCATCCAGTCGGCCAGCCACTCGTCGGTGGGGTCGCACTGGCCCATCTGCCAGGATAACCCTTTGAGTGTCAGCCACAGGCGCAGCGCGAGATCGGAGATGCCGCTCCAGCGGATCAGCTCGTTGATCTCCCACTCGATCAGGTAGAAGCCTTTTTGCGGCGGCGTGCTCAGCACGTCGCGCGGTTTGCGTCCTGCCATGTGCGCCTCGTGTGATAGATTCGTTGTGACTCACGTTCCAACGTGAGCCGGTGTCGTCGGCCGGTGAGCGCGTACCATGACGTCGCCGGTCGGGTCGGGCCCGTACCATGAGGCCCGCCATACGTGGGACGCGGGGCCAACCCGCGTCCCGGATGAAACTGCTAACACGGATTGGCCCACACGGATGCCAACACGGACACACGGATGCACGGATCAGCCCCGTGGATATCCGTGTTGGCCCCATCCGTGTTGGCCGTGTCCGCCCAATCTGTGTTGGCATCCGTGTGGGCCTGTGGTATAAATGAAGCGCCGCGCCGCGCCCGGCAGGCGGCGCGAATCAGGAAGGAGTTTGTTATGAAGCGAAGCCATGTCATCCTGGCGCTGTTGGTGGTGGGCGTGTTGCTGACGGCGGGGGTCGCGGCCTACGCCGCACCCGCGTCTCAGAACACGGCCGCCCAGGCCGCAGCGCCCATCACGCAGGGGGAAGCGCCGGCCTTTCTGACGCTGAACCTCAAAGCGGGCTTCCCGCTCGACCCGTTCATCGTGAGCGTTAACGGTGGCGGCCCCGTGGACGCCGGCACGCTCGACCCGGCCTGCACCGGCTACGTGAACGAGGACGCCACCCTGGCCGTAGAGTGGTCGGGCGCGGCGGAGCTGATCCGCCTGTTCTACTATAGCGACCACAACCCGACGCTGGTGGTGCGGCTGCCGAACGGCAAGTACGTGTGCAACGACAACGCCACCCGCTTGCTGCTCGACCCGGTCGTCAACCTGGATAACCCCGAAGCGGGCGAATATCGCGTGTGGGTCGGCGCGGCCGATAAGGACCAACTGATCCCCGGCGTGCTGGTGATTACCACGCGCAAGAACGTGACCCTGGGCGAGTTCTCGCTGGGCGGCCTGGTGAAGCGCCCGCCGGTGGCCGATGTGTTGGCTGAGCCGGAGATCACGGATGCGGGCAAGGCGTTGGCCGAACGGATGTTGAAGGGCGCGGCGATGCTGAGAGCGGCGCGCAACACCGGCGCGATGGAGATTTTCAGCCAGGATGTGACGGCGCGGGGCGAGATGGGCGCGTATGAGCTGCCCATCGGCGATACGTTCTGCAACGGCTACATCTCCGAGAAGGCTGACCTGGTCTTCAGCGTCCCCGAGACCGAGAAGGACCTGAAGGTGTACTTTGAAGGCAACGGCGACACCTCGCTGATCGTCGGTACGCCCGACGGACAGTTCCTGTGCAACGATGACGCGCTGCGCGGCGACAACGAAAACCCGCTGGTGCTCATCAAGAGCCCGCAACCCGGCCAGTACAGCGTGTGGGTGGGGCGGATTACCACCGACACCGAGCCGACCGGCACGCTGACCGTGACCAAGCTGCCGAAGCTGCCCACCCGGCTGGCCCCGAAGCCCGCCCCCACCCCGGCGAAATAAGGAGGCCTTCGTGAAAAACAAGCGTGTCTTTATCTTCGCGCTGATCATCGTGGCGCTCCTGCTGGCAGTCGTCGGCGGCGCGGCGGTGGCTCAAAGCAACAACACCCTGTGGGGGGTCGAGTACTTCAACAACCTCAACTGGAGCGGCGCGGCCGCCACGGTGGTGTGGGTGCCCTCGCTCAACTTCAACTGGAACGGCGCACCCCCGGCGGGCAACGTCAGCCCCGTCAACTGGTCTATGCGGGCGGCCCGCACCGACTTCTTCTACGCCGGCACCTATCGCTTCGAGATCCTGGCGGACGACGATTTCCAGTTCCGGATTGACAACATCATCTACCTGGACACCGTCGGGCGGGGCCAATCGGGCAAGAGCTTTACGATTGACATCCCGTTGACGCAGGGCAACCATCACGTCGAGTTGCGCTACATCCAGTATACCGGCAACTCGTACTTCTACTTCCGCACCAGCCTGGTGAACGGCGGCCTCGTGCCTACGCCATTGCCGCCGGGCGTGTGCCTGACGCCGCAGCCGTCGGCCACCTCGGTGCAGACGCAGTTCGGCAATTACAATCGCTGTATCCAGAACAACCTGCACCAGTCGCAGTGCTTCGTCTCCGACGGCCGCTGGGACTCACCGAACTTCGGCTCGATCCAGATGGAGCCGAAGATCGCCGTGTGGGGCAACTGCGAGCCCGACGCCTGGGGCACGATGGTGATCGAGCAATGCGGTCAGCCGCGCACGGTGAAGTGCAGCAAGACAGGCGCGGGCTGGTTCCCTGGATAGCTGATGGCTGATAGCCGATAGCACATGGCTGATAGTAGATAACGAATGAACGGATGGTCGCCACGACCATCCGTTTCTCGTTGGTCGTTCGTAGTGCGCCCTTATGCAGATTAACAAATTACTCCGGTAATAGATTGTTGACATGCCCCGGACTGGCCTGGGCGGTCATCTTCGTAGTCGCGGCTTCAGCCGCCGTGTGACGCGCTATGCGGCTGAAGCCG
>JBBQRS010000162.1:0-8401 GCA_038214535.1 Anaerolineae bacterium | reverse complement strand
CCCCCACCGGGTTGTTCCCGGTTTTTTAAACTATTTTTTTTACAGTTTTATTTTCTTTTGTTTGTTTACCAAAAACCCCTTTCTTTGGTTGGCTTCAGGCGTTGGGCTTCCCCCCCGGGTTGACCCCGACACTACGAAGGGGGTCGCTGATTGTGAAGCGGCGTTCTTGGATAACTTCTTAACCTATTCCGTCGGCCAGATGGCCGTCATTTCCCAGGCTACCAGTTGATCGAACTGCACCGGCTGATCTCCCGTCGCCAGCCGCAACCCGATGCTGTCCTCCCGCGTCGGATAGACGCGCGTGGTCATGCACACTCGCCGGTTTGCGTAAACCTCGATGATGGAGGCGTCGAGGAATACTCGCAGCGAGAGCGGTTCATCGTCGGCCAACACAAGCGGCGCGGTTACCGCGTCGTGCAGCGTGCCGGGCGCGAGCGACGCGTGGGCGCGATCTAGCGTCAGGGTTTGCGCCGCCGAATCGTAAGCAAGCGTCGTATATTCCGCGTCATCGGGCGCGGCGCGCAGCTTGAGCGCGAACGGGCCGCAGCCGGGCGCACACGTCAGCGCCAGTTCCAGATGGTCGCCGGATATCGGCAGGGAGGTCTCTGAATTCGACGCGAGGTTCACGCCATCCAGGCGATGTTCCGCGCCCCGCAACGACGCGGCTTGCGGGATCGGATCGAACAGCAGTTCGCCGGCAGGCGAGAGCGATAGCACGCGCGGTAGGGTCTGCACGCCGGCCCAGCCGACCTCCGGCTGCGGACTCCACGAGGCGGCCCGTTCCGCCGAACCGCCGCGCGCCTCCCACGACCAGCCAAACATAATCCGCCGCCCGGCCGCGTCGGTCATCACGTGCGGGGCGTAGAAGTCGCTGCCCCAATCCACTCTGCCCTCGCTCTGCGGCGTGAACTGGTTGTCCTCGTAGTCGCCCACCAAGTAGAATACCTTGCCCGTGGGGATCGGCGAGTAGATCAATACCCAGCGGTCGGCCAGCCGGAAGAAGGAGGGGCATTCCCACATCGTGCCCTGCCGCAGCAGGGCGCGCACCAGCGGGCCGATGTACTCCCACGTCAGCAGATCTGCCGAACGAAAAAGCAGGGCCATCCCGCCCACGCCGCGCTCGCCCGATCCGATGGTCATGCGCCACTCGTCGCCCTCGCGCCAGACGTAGGGATCGCGGAACCCGACGGTGTCCAGCCCCGGCGGCGGCCCGGCGATCACCGGGTTCGCCGGGTGCTTCGCCCACTTCAATAGCGCCGCGTCGCCGGTCGCCAGGCACACCGATTCATGCTCGCCCGAACGCCCGGTGTAGACCAGCGTCGGCGTCCCGGCGTTGTCCACGGCGCAGCCCGACCAGCAGCCGTCGTCATCAGTCGCGCCGGGCGTGGGCGCGATGGCGACGGGCAGGTCGCGCCAATGCACCAGGTCGGCGCTGACGGTGTGGCCCCAGTGGATGCGGTGCGAATGCGGAGCGTAAGGGTTATGCTGGAAGAAGAGGTGATAGTCGCCGACCTTCCACTGGATGGCCCCATTCGGGTCGTTCATCCAGTTAGCGGGCGGCAGGAAATGATAGAGCGGGCGCTGCCGGTCCGCGGTCATGCGCCGTCTTACGTCTGTTGCATTCTCATTCATGGCGTGTCCTCAATGCTTCGTCAGGTAGATTTCTGTTACCCCGCGGAGTGCGCATCCTCAGATGCGCAACGGCGCGACGGAGATGCGCACTCCACAAGATAACATCAATCAAAATTTTCGAGCAGTTCCAGACAGACGCCCAGCTTATCGCCGCTGTCCATGTAGGTATACATCCCGCCCGTGTAGTGGCCCTGCTGTTGCAAGGGGATGCCTTCCTGCTCCAGCGCCGCCACGACTTTCGGCGTGTCCTTGATCTGGAAGGCGATGTGATGGACGGTCTCGCCCTTCTCGTCGAGGTGTTTCTTCCAGGTGCTCGGCTCGCCGATCGGTTCGATCAACTCGATGGACACCTGGCCCATCTTGAAGAAGGCCAGCTTCGCGCGCGCCGGGCTGGCCTGGCCCTCGAACGTGGTCCGCGCCTTGTCGTACTCGTCCGTGACAACGATCTCTGGGACGGGCAGGCCGAAGATCTTGCTGTAGACTTGCGCCGAATGCTCGATGTCGTTGACGATCAGGCCGATTTGTGTGACGACGGGAGGCAGAATAGGTTCGCTCATGGCAGAATGCTCCTGTGGAGTGTCGGGATGTGGAAATTCTAACAGATTGCCCCGGTTTGGCAAGACCGACTGTAAGCGACTCACCTTGACATATGCGGCGTATTGCAGATAATGAGGATGTAAATAAGAGAAATTTACGTCCTAACGTGGGAGTAGAACATGCAACATTGCATCTGTCTGTAGCGGGACCGGTAGCGCTACCTCGTCCAGTCAACAGTCAATTCACAACGACGGCCAACTGACGGTAGAGCGACCGAGTTCCGCGATCCAGACGCAGACTAGCGTTCTTTGGGCTGCAAGGGCTTCGTCGCTTTTTGATCAATGGTCGTCGTTTGTTCTGTCTGAGACTGTGGGGCAGGTGCAATGTTAAACAATACAAAATTAGAATTTGCAGTGATGTGCCAGCCGGTCGGTGCGCTGGCGGCCCTGGTCGGCAACACACCACTCATCCCGTTGCAACGGATTACAACGGACATCGCACTGGGCGTGCAGGTCTACGCCAAGGCGGAATGGTTCAATCCTAGCGGCTCGATTAAAGACCGGCCGGCGCTGAATATTATCTCGTCTGCCCTCGCGGCGGGTGAGTTGGGTCACGGCAAGCGGTTGCTCGACTCGACTTCGGGCAACATGGGCATCGCCTATGCCACGCTCGGCGCGTCGCTGGGCATCCCCGTGACGCTCGCGATTCCGGCCAACGCCAGCCCCGAACGCCTGGCGATTTTGCGGGCGCTGGGGGCCGAACTGACCGAGACCGACCCGATGGAAGGCACCGACGGCGCGCTGCGGACGGCGCGGGCGCTCGCCGCCGAACACCCCGATCTCTACTTCTACGCCAACCAATACGATAATCCCGCCAACTGGCTGGCGCATTACATGACCACCGGCCCGGAAATCGCTGACCAGACCGACGGGCAGGTGACGCATTTCGTGGCGGGGCTGGGCACGTCGGGGACGTTCACGGGGACGGGCCGCTATCTGCGCGAGGCCATTCCCGACGTCGAGCTGATCTCCGTGCTGCCCGATTCGCCCCTTCACGGCGTGGAGGGTTTGAAGCACATGCCCACCGCGATGCAACCGGCGATTTACGATGAGACGCTTGCGGATCGAAGCGTCACCGTTTCCACGGAAGAGGCGTATGGCACGACGCTGCGCCTGGCGCGTGAGGAAGGGCTGTTCGTCGGCGTCTCATCGGGCGCGGCGGTCGCGTCGGCGCTGAAGGTCGCCGCGGGACTGGAGCAGGGCGTGGTCGTCACGGTGTTGCCGGATGCCGGGTTCAAGTATCTCAGCGAAAGGTTCTGGTCTCGATGATTCCCAGTTTGTCTATCCCGCCCGAATTGATGCGCCAGATCGAGGCGAACGGCGAGGCGGCGTATCCCGAAGAGGGCGCGGGCTTCCTGCTCGGCGCGGACAGCGTGAACCGTGAGGTGACGGCGATCCTCTGCTTGCCCAACGAACGCGAGGACGGCGCGCGCCACAACCGCTTCCTGATCGGCGCGCGCGATTACGTGCGGGCCGAGATGGAGGCCGAAGACCGCGAGCTGGCATTGGTGGGCGTCTTTCATTCGCACCCCGACCACCCAAACCGCCCCTCGGAGTTCGACCGCGAGTGGGCGCAGCCCTATTTTTCGTATCTGATCACGAGCATCAACGGCGGGGAGGCCGCCGGCAGCCGGTCATGGCGCTTGAGCGAAGATCGCGCCGGATTCGCCGAAGAGCCGGTCACAATTCCCGTAGTCTAGCCCCTGGGGGCGACCGTGACGCGATGCCCACAAGGGGCTGGACTACACGTATTCAGACACTGATTCACTACCCACAGGAGAGCAATCTTAACATGGTGACGTTACGAGTTCCGACGCCCCTGCGCCCCTACGCCGGCGGCCAGAGTCAAGTGGTGGTAGCCGGCGACACGGTCGGCGATGCGCTCGCATCCCTCACCGGGCAATATACCGCGCTGCAACCCCATCTGTTTACGCCCGACGGCCAGTTGCGGCAATACGTCAATCTGTTCCTGAACGACGAGGACATCCGCGACCTGCAAGGGCTGGCGACGCCGCTGACCGCGTCCGATCGTCTGATGCTGGTCCCCAGCATTGCGGGCGGCTGATGAGTGCAACGATGAATCCCGAAGTTCCTCTCTCACACGAAGAAATCCTGCGCTATTCGCGCCACCTCCTGATCCCGGAAGTGGGGCTGGAAGGGCAGAAGAAGCTCAAGGCCGCGGCGGTGCTGGTGATCGGCACGGGCGGGCTGGGGTCTCCGGTGGCGCTCTATCTGGCGGCGGCGGGCGTAGGTCGTATTGGCCTGGTTGATTTCGACGTGGTGGACGAATCCAACCTGCAACGCCAGGTGATCCACGGCACGAGCGGCGTCGGCGTCCTGAAGGTGGAATCGGCGCGCGCCCGGATGCTCGACCTGAACCCCGATATCCAGGTGGACGTCTACAATGAGGCGTTCACCTCCGAGAACGCGTTCCGCATCGCCGAGCCGTATGACATCATCATTGACGGGACGGACAACTTCCCGACGCGCTACCTGACCAACGATCTGTGCGTGTTGACCGGCAAGGCCAACGTCTACGGTTCGATCTTCCGTTTCGACGGGCAACTGAGCGTGTTCGATGCGCGGCGCGGTCCGTGCTATCGCTGCTTATTCCCCGAACCGCCGCCGCCCGGCCTGGTGCCTTCGTGCGCGGAGGGTGGCGTGTTGGGTGTGCTGCCCGGCACCATCGGCACGCTGCAAGCCACCGAGGCGCTCAAGCTGATCCTGGGGATCGGCGAGCCATTGATCGGACGGCTGATGCTCTACGATGCGCTGTCGTCGAGCTTCGACTTTGTTAATTTGCGTAAAGACCCCGACTGCAAGGTCTGCGGCGCGCACCCGACCGTCACCGAGTTGATTGACTACGAGGCATTCTGCGGCGTGCCGGGCGGCGATCACGACGAAGGCTCCGCCGGGGCGGGGTGGGACATCGAACCGACCGAACTCGCAAAGCGGCTGGAACGTGGCGACGCGATCCGGCTGATAGACGTGCGCGAGCCACACGAACTCGAAATCTCGCAGATCGCGGGCGCGGAGCTGATCCCGCTGGGCCAGTTCGCCGCCCGCATGTCAGAGTTGGATAGCGCGCAGGATATCGTCCTCTTCTGCAAGGCCGGGACGCGTTCCGCGCGAGCGCTGGAGATCCTCGCCGGCGCGGGTTTCCGCAAGGTGAAGAACCTCCACGGCGGCATCAACGCCTGGGCGCGCGAGGTAGACCCCAGCCTGCCGATTTACTGATGGACCTGCCTTTCAGGTAGATAACCTCCAGAAACCCGGTTTTTCAAAAAAACCGGGTTTCTCAGTGTCTGGCATGTTCGCCTAACGTTGACGCGCGGCTCCGGTTCGGGTATAGTGTCGGGGCGGCGGCGCTTCCGCCGCATCCCCATTCACCCGGAGCCGATCCATGTCCACAACGTCTCTCAACGCAGCGGAAATTCCTGAACTGCAACCCAACACCGAACTGCGCGCCCTGGCCGCGGGGGCCGCGCGCTATCCCTTCACGGCCACAACCCGCGAGCCCGCGTTGACCTGGCAGGAAGGTTGCCGGCAGGCGCTGGCCGAGACGGTGGGTTTCGTCGGCGCGCCGGTGACCGGCTGGGAGGATCGCCCCGCGCCGCCCGCCGCCGAACTGGTCGAAGAGGTGGATCGCGGCGATTTCATGCGGCGCAAACTGCTGCTCGCGGTGGCCCCCAACGCGTTCATGCCGGTTTACCTGCTCACGCCGAAGGATGCTTCCGGCCCATTACCGCTTGTCCTTGCGTATCATGGGCATGGCTATGGCGCTAAAGATATCGTCGGCCTGTGGGAAGATGGCGAGGAGCGCTACACCCCCGACGGCGTCCACAAGGATTTCGCCATCGAGTTGTGCCGGCGCGGATTCCTCGTCGCCGCGCCCGAACTGGCCGGGTTCGGCGAGCGCCAGAACGATTACGGCGATCTTGACCCGAATTTCGGCCAGCAAGCGCCTGATACGTGCCACAACGCGGCGACGTTTGCCTTCATGCTGGGCAAATCGCTGGTGGGGATGCGCGTGCGCGACGGGATGCGCCTGCTCGACTGGCTGGGCGCGTCGGGTGAGATTGACCGCGTACGCGTCGGCGCAATGGGCCTTTCCGGCGGCGGCATGATGACCTTCTTCCACACGTGCCTCGACACGCGGGTACGCGCCTGTGTGATCAGCGGCTACTTCACCAACTGGCGCGACAGCATCCTGGCCATGCACCATTGTACCTGCAATTTCGTGCCGGGCGTGTTGAACATCGGCGAACTGACCGATGTGGCCGGGCTGATCGCGCCGCGTCCGCTCCTGGTCGAGGCGGGGGTGCGCGACGGGATTTTTCCGGTCGGGCCGGTGCGTGAGGCCGTCGCCCGCACGCGCGAGGTCTACACCGTCTTCGGGGCCAACCCGGAACTAGACATCGTGCTGGACGAATTTGAGGGGCGGCACAGCGTCAGCGGCCGGCTGGCCTATGACTTCCTCCGGGATCGGCTGCTGCGCTGAGATGGTCGCATCGGCGCTCGTCGGCATTGACCTCGGCACGTCCAGCGTCAAGTGCGTCGTTATAGACGCCCGTGGGAAGCTGTTAGGGGTCGCTGCGCGCGAGTATGGCGTGGACACGCCGCGCCCCGGCTGGGCCGAGCAGGACCCCGAGACGTGGGTGACGGCCGCGCTGGATGCGACGCGGCAGGCGGTCGTCGCGGCGTCCGTCGCGCCCGAAGATGTCGTGGGCATCGGTCTCTCCGGGCAGATGCACGGCATGGTCTGTCTTGATGCCGCGGGTCGTCCCCTGCGCCCGGCCATCATCTGGGCAGACCAGCGGAGCGCGGCGCAGGTTGCCCGTGTGGAGCGCGAGATCGGCCCGGCGCAACTCGGCGCGTGGACGGGTAACCCGCTGGCAACCGGTTTCATGTTGGCGTCATGGCTCTGGCTGCACGACGAAGAACCTGAAATCGCGCGCAACACCACGACGCTCCTGCTCGCCAAAGACTACCTGCGCTATCGGCTGACCGGCGAGCCGGGAACGGAACCCAGCGACGCCTCGTCTACGCTGATGTTCGACACGGCGGCGCGCCGGTGGAGCCGGGAGCTTCTGTCCGTGTTAGAGATAGACCCCGCGCTGTTGCCGCCGGTGCGGGAATCGGCGGCGATTGCGGGTGGTCTGTTGGCCGCGCCCGCTGCGGTGTGCGGGCTGCGCGCCGGAACGCCGGTGGTACACGGGGGCAGCGATCAGGCGATGCAGGCCGTGGGGCATGGCGTCATCGCGCCGGGCGTGATTTCCAGCACCATCGGCACCGGCGGGCAACTGTTCGCGCCGCTGGCGCATCCGGCGGTTGACCCGGACGTGCGGCTGCACCTGTTCTGTCACGCTGCGCCGAACCTGTGGCACCTGGAAGCGGCGATCCTGGCGGCAGGTCTGTCGCTGCGCTGGCTGCGCGATAACGTCTTCATCGGCATGGGGTATGGGGAAATTGCGGATGCGGCTGCGGAAATACCGCCCGGCGCGGAGGGTCTCTACTTCTTGCCGCACCTGGCGGGCGAACGCACGCCGCACATGGACCCCACGGCGACCGGCGCATTCGTCGGGTTGACGCTGCGCCACACGCGCGCCCACATGGCCCGCGCCGTGATAGAAGGGGTGGTATTCGCGTTACGCCAGGGGTTGGAACTGATGTTGGAACTGGGCGCGCCCGCCGAGCGCATCGTCGCTTCCGGCGGCGCGACGGCCCACCCGCTCTGGCTCGCACTCCAGGCCGACATCTACAAGCGCCCGATCTATCGCACCCGGACTGTCGAAGCGGCCGCGACCGGCGCGGCGCTGTTGGCGGGAGTGGGCGCGGGCGTCTTCTCCGATCTGCAAACCGCCTGCGCGCGGACGGTTGCGTGGGATGACGCGATCATCATGCCAGATGCAAAGCGCGCGGACTTTTACGATAAGGCGTATCGGACGTTTTGCAAGCTCTATCCGGCGCTTTCAGGTGTAACAACATAACCAGCGTAGTGCGCATCCTCAGATGCGCCCCGGCATGGACAGGATTTACAAGATTTACAGGATCAGCACAGCGCGGAGTGGGCAACCAAAGATGCGCAACACCCGGGCAAACTTGCGCCACAGAGGAAGCGCACACCGCGGGGTGGGGGGGGGGGGGGGGGGGGGGGTAACGGGCACCCACAC
>JBBQRS010000161.1:0-8640 GCA_038214535.1 Anaerolineae bacterium | reverse complement strand
GTCAGGAACGGCACCATGGTGGTTGCCAGGATGAAGTAGAAGAGATAGCGGCGACCCGGGAAATCGAGCCGCGCAAAGACAAACCCGCCCAACGAGGAAGTGAACAGCACCGTCGCGACGGTAGCGCCCGTCACGAGCAGGCTATTGGCGTAGGCGCGCGGCACATTGGCGCGATTCGGATCCAACACCATCCGGTAGGCGCTCAAGGTCCATTCCTCCGGCAGCAGGGTGACGGGAATCTTCACAATATCCGCGCCTGTCTTGAAGGAGGAGAGGACCAGCCAGACGAATGGGTAGATCATGGCCAGGCTGAAGATCGCCAGGATGATCCCGATCACGATGTTGATCCGGGACTCGTGTTTGTTGAGGCGACTGAGGCTGGACTTGCGCGATGCCTGCCTCGCCGACCCGGTTTGACCGGCTGTGGCTCCACCGGTAGGGGTCTGAGTTGTCATGACGATCCTTCCAAAAAGCGCATTGGCTGCGTATCTGCCCGGTTCACGGCTCAGTACTCCCAATTAATCTGGAAGCGTTGCAATTGGAATACGGTGGCAAAAAGCAGCAATACGAAGATGAAGAGCGAAACGGCCGCGCCAAACCCCAGGTTCAGCGTCACAAACCCGAGCTGATAGGTGTAAACCGACAGCGTGCGCGTGCTGAAGCCCGGGCCGGGCATCAGGAAGAATGGCTCGAACATCTGCACCGTGCCGATGACGCTGACCACGAGTTGGTAAACCAGGACGGGGCGAATCAACGGCAGGGTGATGCGGAAGAAGGTTTGCCAGAATCCGGCGCCGTCAATCTTCGCGGCGTCATAGAGACTCTCCGGGACATCCTTGATGCCGGTGAGCAGGATCACCGCCGCGCTCCCCAGGTAGATCCAGATCACCATCACCGTGATAGCCCATAGCGCCTGGCTCGAACTGGCAAGAAACGGTTGTGGCGGCAGGCCCAATCCGGTCAACATGGTGTTGAACGCGCCGCCGGTGCTGCGGTAGAGCCAGCGCCACAGGTAGACGGAGACGACTACCGGAATGACGTAGGGCAGATAATAGAGCGACATGAACAGGCGTTCCCAGCGGCCCTGCATCCGGCTCAGCAATAAGGCCAGCAATAACGCGATCCCCACGCCGACCGCGATTTCAACTGCCGAGAACATAAGGGTTGTCTTGAGCGCTTGCCAGAAATGATTGCTCTTGAACATCGTCATGTAATTACGCAGGCCGACGAAGCGCGGCTGCGTAATGAAATCCCAGTTCTGGAAGGAAAGCCAGATAGCCGTTCCAAACGGAATGATGAAAATCACCAGATAGAAGAGGCTGACGGCCGCCGCAAAGATGAGCGCCAGCGGGCTGGCGCTTTGCCAGCGCTTCTTCAGGGTGTGCCAGCGACCGCCGGGAGCGGCGATTTCTTGTGTGGTCATATTGCTTCACCTTTATCCCCTCATGCTGCGAACGGGAGCTCGCAGCATGAGGGCGGTGGGCGCCCGCCGGAAGCGGAGCGCGGCCTGTGGTGTGACTAAATGCCGATGCGCTCGCGGGCCGAGTCTTCCTGCTCTTGCAGGTACGCATCCATGTTCGCCAGCGCCTCGGGGATGCTGATCTCCTTGCGCATGGCGCGGTCCAGCTCTGTGCTGGCCGGCGCGTGGTTGGCAACGTGATCCTGTGTGTATTGGGCGAACGGCCACATGCCCTCGGCGACGCGCTTTGAGAGCAGACCGTACTTGACGTCGTTGATGCGCGGATCTTCGTAGACCGTCTTCGTCATACAGACGCCGGAATAGAAATCGAAGGCCTGCACCATCGAATCCGGGCCGACGACCGCTTCCGCATACTTAACGGCGAGGTCAATTTTCTTCGGGTCGCCCGCCAGCCGCCGGGATAGCCCGAAGCCGGCCATATGCTGCGGATAGATGACCTTCTCCTTGGCGTCGGCCAGGAAAGGCGTCACGATATTGTCGGCGGGGATGGACGCCACATCGGTTTGCACACCGGCGGTCCAGGCGCCGTCGCCCCACATGGAGACGAGTCCCTGGCTGACCGCCTCGAACTCGTTGGTGAAGAGCTCGAAGTCACAGGTTTCATGCTTCCAGTAGATATCGTGGAGGATTTGCGCGGCCTGCTCGCCTTCCGGCGTTGAATGCATCCACTTGCCGCTTTGCTTGTCGAACATGTTGCCGCCAAGCTGCCAGATAAGACTCCAGAGCAGTTGATATTGCGAACTGCGCGGCGAGAAACCGGCGCGGGTGATCTTGCCGTCGGCGTTCTTCTGGGTGACTTTGACCCCCGCGTCAATGACTTCCTCGAAGCTCTTCAGGTTGAGGTAGTCAATAGACTGCTCGGCCATATGGTCTTTGTTGACCGTCAGAGCGCCGCCGCGGATGCCGGCCAGCCAGGGGAAGTAGTAGACCTTGCCCTCGGGTACATCAATGGAGGTAAACGCGGCCGGCCACATCGTTTCGCTGAGCTTGGCAGCTCCGCCCACCGCATCGGTGACATCCAGGAACAACTGCGTCACGTCGGTGCCGACCACCCAGTCGGTATACATGTTCAAGACGTCGCCTTCCGTGCCGGCCGCGATGGACGGCAACAGCTTGGCGAAGAGATCGTCGTACCCGATGGCCTGCAAGACAATCTTGGCTTCGGGGTTCTGCTCGGTGAACTGGGGCGTGATCGAACCCATCATCCGGTTAGCGCCGTCCCAGTCCTGATACCAGACGACCAACTCGGTCTCGCCGGCGCCGTAATCGCGCGGCGCAGCCGTGGGAACTTCCGTCGGTGCATCAGCGACCGCAGGCGCGGCGGTAGGTTCTTCAGCCGCAGGGGCCGCAGGAGCCGCCGGCTGAACGGGTGCGCAGGCGGCCAGCACGGCCGTCGTGCCGAGTCCGGCACTGAACTTAAGGAATGATCGGCGACTGATTCTCTGCTGTGACATGCTTTATCCTCCCTCATCGCTTGGAACGAAATGACCTTTTCTGGCAGGAGCCGACGAACGGCCCGCGGCTGGTACGCTGTCAGAGTTTGCGATCACCTCCTTCTCGGATGCCCGGCGTCAGGCGGATGCGGCCGGTGGTCAGTGACAGGCTCGCGCTATGCCCGCGCCCGCGCAAAATCCGGCGCCTCTTCGGGCCGACCGTCATGCGTCACTGAACTGATGGATAGCGGCATAATCGAACTCCAGGCCACGGCGTCGTAAACGTCAATGGCCGGCCGGGTTCCGTGCTGGATGGCATTCACGAAGTCTTCGAGGACGAAGAAATCGCCGCCGCCGTGGCCTGCCTGTTCGGCCTGGACGCGCCACTGCTGCCAGCGCGGATGCTCATATTGCGCGGAGTAGTTCCACAGGGGTTCCCATGCAGCGTCGCCGGGGCTTTGGCCGGGGCTAACGCCGTCAATCCAAATCAGGGGGTCTTCGTGTTCATGGCGGGCCGATATGTAGGCGGCCTTTTCGCCCTGTAACACGTAATGGGTCATGTTGTGGGGGCGGGCTGAGGCCCAATCTACCCGCAGGACGATGATGCGGCCTTGCTGAGTGCGAATGATGGTGCTTGCCGAGTCACCGAGTTGCCAGTAGTCATCTTGCGCCGCAGGATGATCGGCGCCCAGATGTTCCGCGGCATAGCGTTGCGGAGCCCGGCCGTTCGTCATCCACGTGGCCGTCGAAACGATGCGGTCGCCGCCCCGGCCAATGCCCATCCACTGCGCCACGGGACCCAGCGAGTGCGTGGGATAGGAATTGCCGCGGAAGCTGCGCCGCATCTGCGCGCGCCAGGTGAGCTGATCTTCACCATCAAAAAGGAGATAACGGCAATCATGAACATAGGCGCCCTCGGCGTAGGTTAACTCGCCGAAGACCCCCTGCTGCGCCATGTTGAGGACCATCATGTTGGGGCGCATGTAGCAGTAATTTTCCGCCAGCATATAAACCAGACCAGTCGCCTCGACGGTTTCAACAAGCTCCCAGCACTCGTCCAATGTCGTGGCGGCGATCACTTCGCTGATAACGTGGCGGCCCGCATGAAGCGCCTGGATGGCCTGGCGCGCGTGGAGCAGCATCGGCGTGGCGATGAAGACTGCCGTGCAATCGGCTTTGTCCAGCAGTTCTTCATAGGAAGCGAAGGTTTTGATCTGGGGATGGTTCTCTTGCCACGTGGCCCTGACGCCGGCATCCAGGTCACAAACAGCAGTTAACTCGACGCGATCCGCAAAGGCGGCCAGGGCGCGGTTAAAAGCGTCGCCGCGATGTCCGCCGATAACGGCCAGTTTTACCCGTTCTGTTTGACTCATCAAGTTATCCTTTTTATGTGTGAGACATGTCAGAATGGTTCACTGATGGATGATGAGCGTTATTAAAATGAGGGAGTGAGATTGCACGAAACGATCAAAATGAAACCTCAGATAGACCGCTTAGCAGTATACATCGCCGATATATGCTTGTCAATAGGGTATTTGATCAGGTTTATGTCCAAATCGAAATCTGGCAGTCGTTGACCATTCGAACATGTTTAGAGAGGCGCAGGTTCTTTGCGGGGGATGATCCACCCTTCGGCGTGATCGGGGTCCTGAGAGGCCAACTGCATCCAATACACGTCGGCGATGCCTAAAATACGATCGCAGCCTTCACCGTTTCGGATTTGCTGTTCTGGATCAACTCGAATCCGGCATGGACTTCATCAATATGGAGGAGATGCGTCACCAGGGCCTCGGTGCGCGTGGGGTCTTTCCGCATCATCTCCAACGCTGATGGAAACTGATCGAGCGACCTGCATGTGCCAACGAGATTAAGCTCTTTGAAATGAAGCTGATCGAGATCAATCGCCGGGCGCTCGTCGGTGGGGGTGAAGGCGACGAGCGTGCCGCGCGGCATCAGCCAGTCCAACGCGCCTTCGATAATGCGCCGTGAGCCGGTCGTATCAATGATGACCTCGGCCCCGTACCTATCGGTGGCCTGTTGAATGGTTTGCGCGACATCCACCTGCCGAGAATCATACGTTGTCACGCCGTCTTGCGCGGCCAGGGCCATGCGTTCGGCGTGATGCCCGAACAGGATGACTTGACCGGCCCCTTGTTGTTTCGCCAGCCGGCAGATGATGAGGCCGAACGGCCCGTCGCCGAAAATGCAGATGGTCTTGCCGCGGACGCCTCCCGCCCGGCTGAGCGCCTCAAGCCCATCGGCGAAAGGTTCTGCCAGCGCTGCGGCCACCGGCGATAGCTCGGGCGGCACGGGATACGCGTTGCGATAGTCAATGGTGATAAACTCGGCCATGCCGCCGGGGGTGTGTGCGCCGATGTGTTGCGTGTTGGGGCAGAGGTGACGTAACCCGGCGCGACAGACGCGACACTGGCGACAGGGAACCGGGGGGTCGAGCGCGACGAGCTGCCCGACGTGCAACCCCTGCACGTCAACGCCCATGCTTTCCACGATCCCGGCAACTTCATGCCCGATGATGACCGGCGGTTGGATGCCCAGGATCCCGTGCCGGATCATGCCGATATCGGTTTTGCATAGCGCGGCCGCCCGAACGCGCACCAATATATCGGAAGGTCCGGGCTTTGGTTCTGCCACATCCCGCACGGCGATTGAGCCGTAGTCCGTCCAGACGACTGCTTTCATTCGTAGACGCCCTCATCGTGGTTAGAATTCGGCCAGTACCTCGCGCGCGCTCTCGGTGAAGATGTCCATCATCTGATCCATCTCCGCATCGCTCATAATTAACGGCGGCGCAAACGCGATCCAGTCGGGATCGAAGCGCAGGATCAGGCCCTTCTCCAGCGCGCGCTTGCCCACCAGCAGGCCGAACTTGCGGTCGGCGGGGAACTTCTCCTTCGTGGCGGTGTCCTTCACGAACTCCACACCGATCAGCAGGCCGCGCCCCCGGATTTCCCCCACTACGCCAAGTTCCTGGACGGCTTCCAGCCGGTGCAAGAGTTGCCCGCCCAGCTCTCTGGCCCGCCGGGTGAGATTGCGGTCTTCGATCTCCGCGATGCTCGCCAGCCCGGCCGCGGCAGCCAACGGGTTCCCGCCATAGGTATGCCCGTCGGCGAATTCGACCTCGTCTTCATCCTCGCCCCAGAAGGCGGCGGCCACGTGATCGCGGATGGCGATGGCGGCTAACGGCGCATAGCCGCTGGAAATGCCCTTCCCCATGCAGAGGATGTCGGGCAGCGTGTTGAACGTCTGCGCTGCGAACATTTGTCCGGTGCGCCCGAAGCCGGTGATGATCTCATCGAAGATCAGCAGGACGTTATACCGGTCGCAGATGTCGCGCAGGATGGGCAGATACTCTGCCGGCGGCGTGACGATGCCGCCCGTGTTGCCGATCGGCTCGACGATGAACGCGGCCACCGTCTCCGGCCCTTCGAACTGGATCGTGTCTTCAACGATGGTGGCGCAACGCACGCCGCAACCCGGATAGGTCATGTTAAACGGGCAGCGATAACACGTCGGCGGCCATACGTGAACGAACCCCTGCATCACCGGTTCGAACATCCACTTGCGGCGTACCGTGCCGGTGGCGCTCAGCGCGCCGAAGGTCGCGCCGTGATAGCCCAGATAGCGCGACAGGATTTTGTACTTTTGCGGGTGGCCCGTCTGACGATGATATTGGCGCGCCATCTTCATCGCCGCTTCGGTCGCTTCCGAGCCGCTGTTCATCAGCTTGATCGTGTTGAGGTCGCCCGGTGTGATCTCGGCGATCTTGTTCGCGAGTTGAATGGCGGGCGTACTGGTGGCGTGGAGCGGGGGAGCAAACGCGATTTGATCGAGTTGGGCGTGCATTGCTTCGATGACGCGCCGGTTGTTGTGGCCCACCGCCACGACGAAGACCCCGGATAGCCCATCCATGTAGCGTTTGCCGTCCACATCCTCATACCATACGCCGTCGGCGCGTTGCATAATCAACGGGTCGGCGACGAAGCTCTTCATTTGTCGGAGGTCCAGCATAATACGGCGGAGATCCTGATCGGAGAAGGTGACCGACTCGTTGGAAGGGGAATCCGATACGATCATGACATGGCTCCTTGTGCTGAAGTGTCCTCTACCTTATCAAACGGTTTCATTTTTGGTTGCACAATTCGATTCGAGATCGAGATCAATCCCCTGGAGATTTGCAACCCGATATAAGGACCTGCGCGTGGCGTCAAACGCGCGCTGAGGATCGTGGTTGCTGACGGCGTCGGACAACTCACGGTGGGAGCGCATGGCTTCTTCCAACAGGTCATGCGTCGAGATGTTGGCGCGCCGCGAGTGCTCGATGCTTGCCGACATGATGATGCTCAGGCGGGCCAGCACGGTGTTATGTGTGGCGCATGCCATCGCATCGTGAAACTGGTTGTCCAGCGCCACGATTTCATCCCGGCTCTTGCCTTCGGCGACGGCTTGCTCCATTTGCGCCGCCAGATCCGCAATGAGTGCCATGTCCTCTTCCGTGGCATGGCACGCCGCCAGGTGATTGATCCACGCGTCAATGCCATAGCGCGCTTCGAGCAATTCGGTGTTATCCGTACCGACGACGACGGTCCACATCGCCAGCTCAGAGGGTTTGTGCGTCACGAAGGTGCCGCGCCCGGCGTGCGAGTCAATCAGACCGGACGCCTTCAAGCCGGCCAGCGCTTCACGAATCACCCCTCGACCCACCCCCAAACGTTCCGCCAACTCACTCTCGGTTGGAATCTGGCCGCCCAGAGGCCACGTCCCCTGATCTATCGCGTCTTTGAACTGATCCAACACATCCATCAAGGCGCTCGAGCGGTCCAGTCGTTTCAAGACCTGCTGATCTTGGTTCATGTTTTCATCCATCGTCCAACTGCAGGGCGTCCCCGCATCGGCTGTATGAGAATTTCATCAATTATCCCCATAAGCCGCTGATTTGCCAAAGCCCTACCCATTCGGGTGCAAAATTTCGTATTGACAGATTGTCATACATATGATATTCTAAGTTTGCCAATTTGTCAAGGGGTTATCTATGCAATCATTGAGAGTCGCAGTCATTGGTCTTGGCATCGGGCGGCGGCACATTCAGGCCTATTCCCGGCTGCCCGGCGTCAGCGTGGTCGCGATTGCCGGCGCGGATGGCGAGGCGCTCGCACGCACGCAGCGAGAATTCGCCATCCCAGCGGCTTATCAGAGTCTCGACGAAATTCTTGCGCGTCCCGACGTGGACGCGCTTTCGATTTGCACCCCCGATCGTTTGCACGCCGGGCAGGCACTGGCAGCGCTGCGGGCCGGCAAGCACGTGTTGTGCGAAAAGCCGATGGCGACTTCCATAGAAGACGCGGTGAAGACTGTCGAGGCGGTGGATGCAGCGCACGTGACCTTCATGGTGGGCCACAACTACCGCTTCATCCCCCAGTTCGTGCGGCTGAAACAGCTTGTGGATGCGGGCGCGCCGGGAGAGTTATTCTATGGCGAGAGCAGCTACGTGCAGGACCTCTACGCGATGGAGCAACTTGGCCCCGATTACTGGCGGCTGAAGGACCCACAGGATTTTTACCTCGGCGGGGCGATTCATAATGTGGATATGCTGCGCTGGTTGCTCGGTGAGATCGTCGAAGTGCATGCCTTTGCGACCCATGTCATGCCGTTCTACTCGCTTGACGACAATTACGTCACCAACTTCAGATTCGCCGGCGGGCAGATCGG
>JBBQRS010000160.1:0-8900 GCA_038214535.1 Anaerolineae bacterium | reverse complement strand
GGCCCCCCCGCGCCCCCGGGGGGGGGGGGGCGGGGGGGGGGGGGGGGGGGGGTTCCGGGGCGGGCCCCCCACCACCCCCCCCGCGGTGGCGCCGCTGCGTGCCCCCCCCCCCCCCCGGGTCGGTGAGGATGCACAGTCCGCGGGGCAACATGATGCAACCTTACAGATTACTCAGAACGACAGGACGCTGAAACCGGCGACGATCCCGGCTTTCTCGATGAGGAGAAACGAAGGCCATGACCCATTACATTGCAGCGTATGACACCGAGATCTGGAACGTGGCGCAGTATGACGAAAGCGTTCCCACGTGCCTGGAGGCCGCGCGGCGCATCGCCGAGGTGCACCGGCGCTATCAGATGCCCGCGACCTTCTTCATCGTGGGCAAGACGGTGGAATCGGACCCCGCCGGCTATCGTGAAGTGCTCGACGATCCCCTGTTCGAGATCGCCTCGCACACCTATTCCCACAAGATGTTGCGCGATCACCCCGTCTGCGGGCCGGCGGCCTCTCCCGCGGAGATTCGCGAGGAGATCTATCGCGGCAAAGAGGTGATCGAGCAGGCCTTCGGGCGCGCGTGCCGTGGGATCCGCAGCGGCTGCGGCTTCACCGAGGGGTTGCGTGGCAGCCCGGAGCTGGTGGAGCTGGTCGCGGACGCGGGCTACGAATACATCAGCAGCAAGTTATGGGGGCCGGACTATTCGATGCCGTGCCCGTTATATCAACCATTCAGCTATGCGGCGGAAGGTCGCCCCGACCTGTGGGAGTTGCCGGGCCACGGCTGGCATGAGAACCTGCTTAAGGGCCATAACCGCATCTTCGGCATGGGCGCAATGCGGATGCTGCTCTTCCCCCCGCTCTATCCCGAAGCCATCCCCGACGGGTTCATCAGTACACCCGCCGAAGAGTTCCGCTGGAACAACCGGGTCTTCATAGACCGCGCGATCAGCGACAACGCCCTGTTCGTCAGCCTGGTGTGGCATCCCTTCAGTCTCGCGATGTTCGACCCGGAGATGCACATGCTGGAACTGACCTTCGAGTATGTGCGCGAGCAGGGGCTGGAACCGACGACGTATATTGGGCTGCGCGAGACGTTGCCGCTAAACGAACCGCTGCCCGTCTGACTTATCACCTGATGGAGCTGCCAGTGACTCAAATCAACCAATCAACAAAATTCGACGCCATCCCGTTTACGGCCCGCGCCGGCTGGAGTTCCGAACGCACGTATGAAGCCTGGTGGGAAGACCCACGCGATCTGTTTGAGATTGTCATCGTTCCGAAACCCGGCGCGCAGATCAATCCGAGTGATATCGCCGTAAGCTACTGGCAACACTCCTGGCCCAAGACCAGGGTGCCCAAGGGCGAACTGGTAGGTTCGGGACGAAGTGGCTGGCTGGCGATTGACGATTGGACGAATGGCCGCTGGCAAGAGGCGGACACCGTAAGTCAATCCGCCGATGACGCCGTTTCCATCGGTTTTGCGCCTGTCAATCACCGCGAATTCCCCGACCAGGTGGACTTTCCCGCTCCCTTCCGACGCACGATCAAGCTGCGCCTGAGCTTCATCGGCCCGGCGCAAGAGGGTATTGCGACAGTTCGCGCATATACCGACTCGACCTGGCAGGAAACGGATGTCATGGTCGAATGGAACGCGGCGGACGGCGCTCACGGCTGCCGCAGCGGCCATCTGGAGGCGTTCAACGGTGAGATCCTGCGAGTCGCGCCGCTGGACGACCGCGCGATGACCACGGATGGAGCAGGTTGGCAAGCCAACGCCTCAGCCGGCGAGACGGCGGGGGTGTGCGCACGCATCCGCTATGTCGTCAATGAAGACCCCAATTCTTATGACCGCACCATCGTGACCGCCCGCTGCATCGAAGCCGCATTCTCCGTTCTGATAGATGACGTTATCGAGGATAGCCCGCTCTACCTGCCCGACCTAGGCGCGTTCGTCGCGCTCGCTGACTCCGGCCACACGATGAAAGCGTGGACAGCGCAGTGGCAGGCCGATCACCCGCAAAAACTCCACCAACGGATAGCAGCACTGCCCGAACAGACGTGGGAAAACGCGTGGCGCGGGATGCCGGCCAAGGCGCGCCGACTCTATTTCGTCCTGGGCTGCGAAGGCTCGCGCCAGAAATTCGGCGTGAACCCTAATGGTGACATCTTCCTCCGTGAGAACTTCATCCGCAGAGTCCCCGGCAAGGACACTCCGCGGATCGGCTGGGAAGGCAGCGAATTGCGTTTCGAGTTCGGCCTGCCGGCTGAACCGGCCGACCGCGGCATCCTCGAAGATCGGCTACCAATCCTCGGGACCGCGTGGACGGATCATGCGCTGAATATCGAGCAGGAATGCTATGCGACGTGGTTGCAACGAGACATTCTGGCGGGCCGTTGGCCGGGAGACGACCCTGTTGTCTGCATGATGCGCTTCCGCCTGACCAACCAGGCCGACCGGCCCCGGACCGCGATGCTGACGCTACGGACCGTGGGCGGCGACGACACTCCCGAAGCGCTTCATCTCGACGGAGACCGCGCGTTTGCCGGGGAGCGCCTGCGCTGTCTGCTCGACGCCAACGGGCAAGGCGAGTGGGTCGCCGGTGAGCAAGGCTTAACCTACCGACTCGAGTTGCCGCCGGGCGCCGGGCATGACCTTTTCGTCAAGATCCCATTTGTGTTGCCCGCAGATGCAGATGCCGTCGCCCGCTTGCGTAATATCGGATATGAAGAGGAACGCACGCGCGTCGCGACTTTCTGGCGCGACCGGATCTCGTCCGGCGCGCAACTTCAGACGCCCAACGCTACACTCAACGCGTTCTATGACACCCACGTGATGCATATGCTCGTTATCAACGATCGCGAACCAGGCGCAGACCGCAATGTGGCGCGCTGTGGCGGTTTCTCTTATGGCTCATTTCCCGATGAAGGGATCATGGTCACGAGCGACCTGGTACGCCGCGGATATATAGAAGATGCAGAACGGTGTCTCGATCTTTATGTAAACTATCAGGGGACGGCGCCCCTGCCCGGCAACTACCAGAGCGATGAAGGCGTGCTCTACGGTTCCGGCGGTTATGAAGTTGCCGGATACAACCGAAATCAGGGGTGGGTGTTGTGGGGGCTGGCCGAGCATTATCGTTATACGCGGGACCGCGCATGGTTGGAGGAAACCGCGCCGACGCTCATCGCGGGCTGTGATTGGATCAGCCGAGAGCGCGCCGCGACAATGCAAGACTTGCCTGACGGCGAACGGCCTATCGAGTACGGCTTCTTGCCCACCGGTTCGCTGGAAGACGTCACGGACTACTGGACCTGGCTGTCAAGTAATGCGTATGCCTATCTGGGCTTGCGGTCGGCGGCAGAGGTTCTCACCGAGATTGATCATCCTGAGGCGGCGCGCCTGACAGAGGATGCACAGGCATATGGCAACGATCTACGCGCCGGGTTCTTCGAAGCTGCGGCGCGGTCGCCTGTGGTTAAGCTGCGCGATGGAACCTGGGTTCCTCACTTCCCGCCACGCCTCGAACGCCGTGGGCGTGACTTTGGCTGGCTGCGCGAGGTGCTGGAAGGCGCGGCGCATCTCATCTACTGTGGCATCATTGCACCCGATGAGCCCGCCGCGCAATGGATTATTGATGACTACGAAGACAACCTGTTCAACTCCGATCAGTACGGCTACCCGGTAACCGATTTCGAGGCGCAATGGTTTGGCTGGGGCGGCTTCTCGATGCAGCCCAACCTGCTGATTTGGCCGTTGATCTATCTGTGGCGGGATGAACCCGTGCACTACCTGCGCTCTTATTTCAATCCCTTCGCCTCGGCATTCTACCCCGACACCCTGATGCTCACCGAACACCCACTGCCCACACTGGCCGATTGGGCAGGCGATCACTTCAAGACTTCAGATGAAGCAAACTCCACTTACTGGCTTCGCCTCATGTTCCTGGCCGAACATGGCGATGAACTCTTCGTGGGCCAGGCCATCCCGCGGGCATGGTTCGCTGATGGGCTGACCATGCGTTTAGACCGCGCGCTGACACACTTCGGTGAGGCAAGCGTCGAGTTTGTCTCACACGCAGCGACCGGGCAAATCCGGGTTAAGCTGTCGCCGCCGCATCGCAACCCGCCGGCGCGCATCCGCTTGCGCGTGCGCCACCCCGAAGGGCGACCCATCTGGCAAGTCCGGGTTAATGGGCTTTCACATCAGAATTTCGATGTTGAAAAGGAGGAGATATTGCTAAAGACCGATGCAGAACCGATGGATATCAGGGTCCTCTACTGATCACTTCGTTACGTTCATACATTCAAGGAGGAAAGAATGAACATGCAAACCATCAGACCGATCTCTCGCCGCCAGATGTTGAAGCTGCTGGGGATAAGTTCGGCCGGCATTGCGCTGGCAGCATGCGCGCCCCAGGCTGCACCACCGGCTGCCGCGCCAGTTGAAGAGGCGCCCGCCGCGCAACAGGCCGACACAGGCAGCGATACGGCCCCAGCAGTAGCGCAAGGTCAACTGGACATGTTGCTCTGCTGTTCGAGCGCCGAAGACCTCGACAACCGCGCCAAGTGGAACACGCAATGGGCGGAGAAAAACGCCGGCGTGACCGTCAATCAGGAGTCTGTGCCGGCAGGGCAGAACTACTTCGAGAAGCTGCAAACCCTGATTGCTGCAGACAGTATGCCCGATCTTTATGACATGTGGGAAGGGTATATTCAGCCCTATGCGGCCAATGGCGCGTTGATGAAACTCGATCCCTTCTTTGAAGCCGACCCCATAGTCAATAAAGATGAATTGGTGCCGGCGGCGATTGAAGGCGGCGGCTGGCAGGGCAGCGTGTATGCTTTCTGCCAGGGATTCATGCCTGGCCCAGTTTCGCTCTACTACAACGTGGATCACTTTGAGAAGGCCGGCATTGCGGCCCCGACGGCGGATTGGAAGTGGGATGATCTCCGCGAAACCGCTAAAGCGTTGACCACTTCGGACGACCAATGGGGACTGACTTACGCGCTCTGGTTTGTGCCCTGGCTCTACTGGATCTGGTCAAATGGCGGCGATCTGTTCAACGCCGACCAGACCAAATGTACGCTGACCGACCCGAAAGCCACCGACGCCCTGCAATACTGGGCCGATATGGTGCTCATAGACAAGACAACTCTGCCTTCCTCAGAGGCGCAGGCGTTGCAGGGGCCTGAGAACGCCTTCCGCACCGGCAAAGTCTCAATGTATCTGGGCAACTGTTGGGATGTGCCGGGAATGCAAGCGGCCACGGATGAGAACGGCTTCAACTGGAGTGCGGTGCTCTCACCCAAAGCCAACGATGATAATCGCACCTGGTATGAGCACTTCTGGTGCTGGGGCATGTGGCCGAAAACCGCAAACGCGCAAACCGGTTGGCTCTACATCCGTGACTTCATCCTCGATCAGGTGAACCAGGCCGCGCAACCGATGGTACCACCGATGGAGAAACTGTTCCCGGTGTTCAACACACCGGAGAACGAGAAACTGGGCTATGCGCCGCTCATCGAGTTAGCAGTCAAGCCGGGGGTGCTCAGAATACCCGGCGCCGGCGAGCGCTTCGATAAGATCAGCCAACTGGTGCAAGCCGAGCTGGACCTGGTGTTTATCGGAGAAAAGAGCGCCGTGGACGCCGCCGCGACAGTCTGCCCGGCCGTAGATGAGGAGTTAGCAAGGCAAATGTGATGCCGGCGACCGCCGGACTGAACCAGACACCGGTGGGTATAGCATTTTTGCCCACCGGTATCTGGTCATTTAGGAGGCGAATAGATGACCACCGTTTCCCGAACACCCGTGGCCGACACCGCCACCCAGCCCCGTTTTCACCTGACGCGCCGGCGGCGCGAGTCTCTGGCGGCCCTATTTTTCCTCAGCCCCTGGCTCATCGGGTTCGTGGTCTTGCTGGCCGGGCCGATGATTGCTTCGCTGTTTCTGAGCTTCACTAAGTACAAAATCGTCCAGCCTCCCGTGTGGATCGGTCTTGATAATTACATCCGCATGGCCGGCGATGATCTGTTCTACAAGTCTTTGCGTGTCACCGTCACCTACACAGCCATGAGCGTCCCGCTGGGGATTGTGGCGGCGCTGGGCATTGCCGTCTTACTCAATCAGACGACGTTTATGTCGGGCATCTTCCGCACGGTGTATTATCTTCCCTCGGTCATTTCAGGCGTCGCCGTCGCGATCGTCTTTGCCTGGATTTTCAACCATCGCTTCGGCATCCTCAATTACTTTCTCGGCCTGATCGGCATCGAAGGGCCGCCGTGGCTTTCCCACCCCAGGTACGCACTCTGGGCCTTTGTGCTGATGAGTCTGTGGGGGATTGGCGCGACCGTCATTATCTTTTTGGCGGCGCTTCAGGGCGTGCCCGCGTCACTCTATGAAGCCGCAGAGATTGACGGCGCGGCCACGACAAGGCGCTTCTTCAGCATCACACTACCGATGATCTCGCCTTCGATCTTGTTCGTCTTAATTATGGGGATTATCGGGACCTTTCAAACGTTCACCCAGGCCTACATCATGACTGGCGGCGGCCCGGCCAACGCCACACTCTTTTACATCCTGTATCTCTATAAAAACGCCTTCAATTGGTTCGAGATGGGCTATGCTTCGGCGCTGGCATGGGTGCTTTTCGTGATCGTCTTGCTCCTGACGCTCATTATGCTGCGCTCGTCGAGCCGATGGGTTTATTATGAAAGCCCGGGCGAGGAGAGAAACTAATGACCAGTATCCCAGCGGCCACCCCCCCAAAGTATCATAAGTCCTTCCAGCGCACCTTGCTGGATGCCCTGCGCTGGCTGTTCATCTACGGCACGCTCATTCTTGTCGGCATTATTATCCTGATGCCTTTCATCTGGACCCTTTCGTCTTCGTTGAAGCCCTATGGTGCAGGAATAACTTTCCCACCGGAATTTATCCCGCGCCAGTTCGAATGGCAAAACTACGTAAGGGTGGTGCAGACCATTCCTTTCTTCACCTACCTGAAGAACAGCGTTACCGTTACGGGGTTCGCCATGTTCGGTGAAATTTTGTCGGCTAGCATGGTCGCATATGCCTTTGCCAGACTACGCTTTCCGGGCCGCAACATCCTTTTTATGATTGTCCTGGCGACCATGATGATCCCTTATCCGGTAACGCTGGTGCCAACGTTCATCCTGTTCAACAAGCTCGGCTGGGTAAACAGCTTCTTGCCCTTGATCGTGCCGCCTTACTTTGCTCCGGCATACACCATTTTCCTGTTGCGCCAGTTCTTCATGACGATCAATCATGAGCTGGATGAAGCTGCGGAAGTGGATGGCGCCGGTTGGTTTCGCGTGTACTGGCAGATTATTCTGCCGCTCTCCAAACCGGCGCTGGCAACCGTAGCCATTTTTGCGTTCATGGCTTACTGGAATGACTTCATGGGGCCACTGATTTATCTGAGCGATAACGCAAAATTCACTCTGGCCCTGGGAATCAATTACTTGCGGAACATGCGCGGCGGAGGCAATCTTTCAATGCAAATGGCCGCCAGCGTGATGTTTGTCGCGCCGTGTATTTTGCTCTTCTTCATCGCGCAGCGTTACATCGTTCAGGGCATCGTTACAACGGGCATCAAAGGATAAGGAGCTCTTCGCGTGGAGTTAAGTCCGCATACCATTCTCAAGCCATTAAGCACAGATGAACTCAATGAGATGCATCATGCAGCGCTCCGCGTCCTGAGTGAGATCGGCCTGCAAGTCGCCAACGCGCGCGCCCTGGTCATGCTGCGCGATGCCGGCGCGCGAGTCGAGGGCGAACGGGTGTATTTCGAGCCTGCATTTGCCGAAACATCTTTGCGCGCGATCAAACAGCATTGGAGTTCCGAACCGCCTCCGCGCGATGGCCCGCTGACGATCAACGTGGGCGATATGTGCCAGTATTATCATAACCTCCACAACGATCAGATTGAGTTGATGACCACAGCCAATTGCATCGAAGCCACCCGCGCCGTCGAGACGATGCGCAACGTGGGGCTGCCCAGCTATGTGCCCGGCGTGCCGCGCGATGTGCCGCAACAGTTGCAGGCGATCACCGAGTATCGCATCGGCTCGGAATTCCTGACGGGCAGCCCCACCCTGGACACGCTGCACCCACCGGAGGCATTACCCTATCTGCTGGCGATGGCAGAAGCGATGGGTCATCCGCTCCGCAGCGGCGGCATGTTCACCGTCAGCCCCCTGCGTCTGGCAGGTTACGAGTTCGACATTGCCGTGGATTATGCTGACCGTTGGGAGCACTTCTGGGTGACGAGCTATCCGGGCCTGGGGGCCACGGCACCGGTGCGGATGCGCGCCGCGTGGGTCTTATCTATAGCAGAGGCGCTCGGCGGTGCGATTGTACTGCACATCATTGGGGGCGGCAAACCGGTGGGCCTTAACATCGGCATGTTCCCCTTCGACTTGCGCTCCCTCGCCATTGTCGGCGGCCCGCCTGAATGCGCCTGGATGTACTGGGTGAGCGCGCAAATCACCCGTTTTTATAATCCGGCGCACGGCTACTCGATGATGCTGGGCACCCAGGCCAAACGCCCCGGTGTGCAGGCCGGCTACGAAAAGGCGATGGCGGGCGCGTTTGGCGTGCTCACCGGGTGCGACGACCTGCATTACATCGGCGTGATGAGCTTCGATGATATCTTCAGCCCGGAACAAATGGTTGCGGACATCGAGTTACGCGACGCGCTCGAACGCCTGCGCCGCGGCATACCCGCTGAGAACCCCGACGTGTGGTTGGATGATATCCGCGAGGGGATTGAGCGAGGCTACGTCCAGGCCGATGCGACGCTGGATCACTACAAGGAAACCTACTGGTTCCCACGGCACTTCGACCGGACGAGCTGGCATACCTTTCAGGCCGGAACCGGGCGGAC
>JBBQRS010000159.1:0-8914 GCA_038214535.1 Anaerolineae bacterium | reverse complement strand
CAGCCGTTGCGTTTCCGCCGTACCAAAACGCGGCAGCACATCCTCAAGCAGCGCATCGAACTCGGCTAAGCGTAGGCCGGTCATGGCCTGAAAGACTGTTGGAAAGCGTGATAGATGGTCGTAGTGTAGAAGCATGGCCGTGATTGTACCCGATCACCGGACTATTATGAAGTTTAACTATTAGCTATCAGCCTACAGGATCCCCAACTCCTTCAGCTTCGCATCCGGCACCACGCCGTCTACCCAGCCGCGATCCGCGTAGTACTCCGCCTTCATCTCTTCCAACTCACACACCTGCCCCGTCGAGCCCGGCCCCTGCGCCGGCTCCGTCAGGAAGCGCGCCGGCAGCGAGTCGTCCTTGCCGGTGAACCCGTTCAGGTTGTTGAAGTGGCGCTCCAGGTTGTACACGCGCTCGCCTACCTCCAGCAGATACGCCGCGTCGGCCTCCATGCCGGTGATCGCCGAGAATTGCGCCGCGAAGGTGTCCAGCGACTCCGCAAACGTGGCGAACTTGCACATATCCAGGCAGTCGGTCATCGTGTGTACGTTGTGGAAGATGTGCAATAGCTTGCCCTTGCCTTCCCACGCCAGCGGATCCACCTTGCCGCCCGGCCCCAGCACATTGCCCACCACCTCCGCCGCGGGCGTATACCCGCGCAGGTGGCACGCCCCGCGGTTCGATGTGGCGTAGCCCAGCCCCATGCCCTTGATGCCGCGCGGGTCATAGGCCGGGATGCCCTGCCCCTTGACGTGCATCCCCAGCTCGGGGTGGCCCAGCAGCTCCGCCGCCTTGCCCGTCCCCTCGGCCAGGATGTCGCCGACGCCCTCGCGCTCCGCGATCTTGTGTGACAGGGCGACCATGCCCGCCGTGTCGCCCCACGCCAACCCATCGCCGTTGCCGTTGACATAACTGCGCTGGGTGCATTCCATGTAGAGCGACAGAACGGTGCCGATCTCGATGGCGTCGAAGCCGACTTCGTTCGCCAGATCAATCAGATAGGAGACCGCCCTCACGTCGTCGTTGCCGCAGTTCGCGCCCACCGACCACGCCGGCTCGTACTCGACGCTCTCCATGTGCACCTTGAACGGCCCTTCTTTGACCTCGACCTCTTTCTTGCAGGCCACCGGGCAGGCGTGGCAGGTCGGGTCGTTGACCAGGATGTGCTCGCGCACGTACTCGCCGCTCAGCAGCTCGTGCTGCGGGAAGTTGGTGGTCTGCGCGTTGTTCGTCGGCATCGCGCCGATGGCGTTCGTCAGGTTCATCAGCACGTTCGTGCCGTAGAGCGATAGCCCGCCCTTGCGCGGCGACGTCACCACGCGCTCGTCCATCAGCTCGACCAGCGCCTGCTTGTGCGCCGCTGCGAATGCTTCCTTCTGCGCCGGGTGCGGGCGATCGGCGTGCTTGCCGCGAATCACCACGGCCTTCAACATCTTCGATCCGCCCACGCAGCCCGTGCCGCCGCGGCCCGAGGCGCGGTCGTCCTCGTTCATCCAGCAGGCGAACTTCACCAGCTTCTCGCCCGCCGGCCCGATGGTGATCACGCTCAGCGTCTTGGGGTCGCCGTGGCGCGCCTCCAGCGTCTTGATCGTCTCATGCACGCCCAGGCCCCACAGATCGGACGCGTCGTGCAGCGTGACTTTGCCGTCCTCGACGTAGGCGTACACCGGCTTCTCGGCCTTGCCCTTGAACACCAGCCCGTCGAAGCCCGCCCACTTCAGGCGCGCCGCCGACCACCCCCCGTGGTGCGAGTCGGTCACGGTGCCCGTCAGCGGCGACTTGGTCACGATCGCCATGCGCCCGCTCAGGTTTACGTCCGTCCCCGTCAGCGGCCCGTTCAGGAAGCACAACAGGTTGTCAGGCGAGAGCGGGTCTACCAGCGGCCCGTTGTCATAGACGTACTTCACGCCCAGCCCGCGCGCGCCGACGTACTTGCGCGCATCGTCCTCGTCAATCGGCCTGTAGTCCACCGACCCATCGGTCAGGTCAACCCAGGCCACCCGATTCGTATAACCACCCCAGTTCATCGTACCCTCCTCTTTGATAGGTCTGCTAGCATCTATTCGCATATTCCCAGGCTATTATGTCTTCCTTCTTCGAGCGCCGGCGTTCCGCAGGGCGTCTGCGCCTCATCGTGGCCCGGTGGGGCCAGAATCCTCTCGACGTTCGAGCCGAAGCTCGCCCGCCCCTCCTCGTTCATTACACCCTCGAATGCGTCAATCAATGTTGTAAAGCGGTCAACGAAGGCCGCCCCTTCCGGCGTCAACCGTGCGCCGCCCCCGCCCGATCCGCCCACCTGTCGCTCGACCAGCGGCGTACCCAGCCCCGTCTCCATCTCATCGAGCTTATCCCACGCGCAGCGATAGTCCACGCCCATCTGCCGCGCCGCCCCGCTGATTGAGCCGGTCGCCTGGATGGCCTGCAACAGCCGCACGCGCCACGGGCTCAGGACCACGTTCCCGTCCTGCTCCAGCCACACATTCGCGCGCAGCCGCAATTCGCCATCCGTCATATAGAGAAATGATACACGATCGCCGCGAAAATATCAAGCCCTATGAGAAACCCGGTTTCCGGCTTCGCCGAGAAACCGGGTTTCTGAACGCTACGGAATATAGCTGCAAACCACGGTATCCCGCGCGGGGTAGTAGTTATCTAACAGCAACATGCACACCCGTTCCGGCGTCGCGCTGATTGTAACCGCGCGCGGCGACCAGTTCGTCCCGGAAAGCGGCGCAACCGTGGTAGCATCGGTGCGATCGCAACCCGTCCAGACCGCCAGCCTGACCCGCTTGGGATCGTACTCATTCCACACCGCTGCCACGCGACTCCGCTCATCCGCCGCAATGATGGGCGCAGAGACCGCCTGCTGATCGGAGGCTATTTCTGCCGGCAACAGGTCGCGATTGTCCTTAAGGCATTGATGGTACAGACCATAGACCGACCCGCCGGGAACCGGGACATAATCAATCCAGAACAGGTGCAGGTTGTTCAGTCCGTCCAGCGCCGCCTCGTGTCTATTGATCAGGCCTGAGATCGGGCGATTTTGTACGACAAAGCTTCCATTGCGCCAGTGGGAATACCACATCAGGGGCGGAGTGGCGCTTTGATCTTCGTAGATGTGTACTCCTCCCGACCAATCCGCTTCTGCAATGAAGGAGGCGGACGAGGGGGTGTTGATGACGAAGATGGGGGTCTGCCAGCCGGAAGCGCCGCGCGTGATATAGTAGACTTGTCCATTGTAGGGCGTATTGGTAATCAGGGCGTAAAGCCGCCCCGCGCTATCGGTGCGAGGAACGCCGATGAGCCGGAAATAGTTGTATGGGGAGCGATAGACTTCCTCTTCAGGCGTCCAGGCGTCGTTGCGAAAGGCAGCATACAGGACACGTGTAGTGCCTCCGGGTATCAACTCATTGTGCCACAGCAGGTGAATCGTCCCTGCGGCGTCCACAATCGGCGGGGATGCCAGCTCAGATTCGCCCAGGCTGGCCGCGACCACCGTGGGCGGCGTCCAACTGCCGGCCTGATAGTAAGTGTGCTAGATGAACCTGGGCGCGGCGTAATAGATTGTGCTCCAGAAGACGTGCGTACGGCCCTGCCGGTCAACGAGGATCGCCGTCTGATACGGGTCGGGTGACAGCGGCGGGTTCGCCAGCTCCTCCCACGCCCAGGAAGGCTTGTAGTCGCGCCCCGCGAAAGGCAGATAGGCCCGAACCGTATCGCCCGGCCCCTCCTGCGCGTGGGCCAAAGGTGGGTTGTTGAGATTGGCAAAGATCAAGAGAAGGACGAGACTCAACCATCGGCGGATGATGACATGCTGCGGGACATTCATCATGGATTCCCTCCTAAAAGCGCGCAATTAGAAAGCCGCAACTCATACCATATATCCGCACGTCCGGCTCTGCTATGACGTGACGCATGTGTTTATAGTTAATTCCATCGTCGGCTATGATGCCGATAGTGACGGCCCACTCAATAACCTACCCAAACGGGGCCCTGCACAGATTGACGTGCCGTGCTATAATGGCATTGCCCTTACACGTAGTGCCCCCGCCGACGCCCGTATGCGTCGGCGCGCCAGACCTTCTATGTTCCAGTGAGGAGAACAACATGCGAAGCAGACTGCTGAAAACCCTGAGTCCGTTGGTCATCGTCATCATGCTCATGGGCATGATCGCCGGTTGTGTCGCTCCGGCTGCGGCCCCCGCCACGCCCGCGGCCCAACCCGAACCCGCACAAGCGGAGCCGGAAGCCACGGCCGCCCCCGCGGAACCCACGGCCGCTCCGGCGGAACCTGAAGCCACCGCAGTTCCTGCGGAGGCCACGCCCGCCGAAGCGATGGCCGCGCCCGGCCTCGAAGCCTGCAAGGGCCTCGACCTGACCCTCGGTTCCATGACCGACCAGTACGTGGCTGCGTTCCGCGTCCTGGTCCCCCAATTCGAGGAAGCCTCCGGGGCGACCGTCACCCTCGACGAGCTGGGCTACGTTGACCTGCGCCAGAAGCTGATCGCCGACTTCGTGGGTCACACCGCCAACTACGACCTGATGACCGTGGACATCGTCTGGTCGGGCGAATACGGCCAGAACAAGTACACCAAGCCGCTCGATGAATACATGGAACGGGACAAAGCCGAGTTGAACCTCGATGACATCCTGCCCGTCGCCTGGACGCTGGGCGAGTGGAAAGGCTCGCACGTCGCCTATCCGATGGCCGGTTATGCCAACGTGCTGAACTATCGTAAGGACCTGTTGGAAGCTGCCGGCATCACGCCGCCCGCGACCCAGGAAGAATTGCTGGCGGCCGCGCAGAAGCTGACCGACGCGGAAAAGGAAATGTACGGCATCGCGCTGCTGGGCGCGAAGGGTTCCGCGGTCGCGCAAGACTACATGGCCTGGGTGCAGCAGCACGGCGGCAGCATCCTTGACGCCGACGGCAAGCCCGCCGTCAACACCCCGGAAAACGTCGAAATCCTCAAGTTCTTCGGCCAGATGTTCGAGTACGCGCCGCCCGGCTCCACCGACTACTGGTGGGATCAGCGCGAGACGGCGTTCCGCAACGGCAACGTGGCGATGATGGAAGGCTGGAGCATCGCCCGCGCCGGCTATGAGAACCCCGACATTTCGTCCATCGTCGGCAAGGTTGACGTAACAGCCGCCCCGGTCAAGGCCGGACTTGATCCGAAGTACGGCTTCGGCGGGTGGGGCATCGGCATCAACGCCGACTCGACCCCCGAAAAGCAGGAATGCGCCTGGCAGTTCATCAAGTGGCTGACCTCCGAGGAGATTCAGAAGGAATGGCTGCGCAACGACGGTGCGCCCATCCGCCGCAGCACCATGACCGATCCTGAGATCGTCGCGGAGTTCCCTTGGATGCCGCTGATGCTGACCTCCTTCGAGCGCGGCGACGGCGATTACCGCCCGCGCATCCCGCAATACAGCATGATTGAGGATGCCCTGGGCACTCACGTGAATGCCTTCCTGGTCGGCCAGGAGACCGCGGAAGACGCGCTGGCCGCCGCGCAGAAGCAGATCGAAGACAACTGGAAGTAGGGGTTTTCATTCCCCGGAGTCGAGGTTTCAGCCGATTGCGCTGGCAACACATGTCACGCATCTGACCGGTTGAAGCCTCCAATCCAATGCGCTAGAGGGGGCGCCCGATTGCCTGGACGCCCCCTTATGTTTCTCAGGACTAACCCATGACCACCGCCGAGCCGTCGCAGCCCACCTCGCTGGGCCAACAATGGATGCGCCAGACGCGCCGCTTCTTCACCGGCGAAGGCCCCTACTTTGTCATGCTGCTGCCGCTATTGCTCTTCGTCGCGGCCATCGCCATCGGCCCGCTGCTCTTCTCGTTCCGCATCAGCCTCTTCGACTACACGCTCACCGACCCCAACCAGACGCAGACCTTCCTGGGGCTGGCGAACTACCTCAGGGCGTTCGCGGACCCGATGGTGCTCACCGCGCTGCGGGTGACGCTGGTCTTCGTGGCCGGCACGGTCATCACCGAACTACTGCTGGGGCTGGGCCTCGCCATGCTCTTCGCCGCCGAGACGTCCGTCACGCGCACCATGCGTTCCTTCCTGCTGATCCCCATGGCCCTGCCACCGCTGGTGGTGGGCCTGGTGTGGAAGTCGCTCTACAACGCCGATTTTGGCGTCATCCCCTACTACCTCAAACAACTCGGCGTGGACGTGGGGCACGGCCCGCTCGCCGAGTTGCGCTGGGCCATGCCCGCCGTGATCCTGATTGACGTGTGGGAATGGACGCCGCTCATCATGATTATCTTCCTGGCGGGTCTAAAAAGCCTGCCGTTGGAACCGTATGAAGCAGCATATGTGGACGGGGCGAGCCGCTGGCAGGCGTTCACCCGCATCACCCTGCCGCTGCTCAAACCGACCATCCTCGTCGCGGTCTTGCTGCGCACGATGCAGTCCTTCAAGGTGTTCGACATCATCTACGCTACCACCGGCGGCGGCCCCGGTTCGGCCACCACCGTGCTGAATTTTCACATCTACACCGTGGGGCTGGTCTTCTTCGACATGGGCTACGCCGCGGCGCTGGCAAATATTTTGCTGGTGATTATCGCCGTGCTGTCGGTCTTTTACATCATGGTGCTGGAAAGGCAGCAGCTTTAACCATGTACAGGAAGAGCAAGTTCGAACGGGTCGCCCTGTCCGCGCTGACCATCGTGGTCTTCATCCTTTTCATGCTGCCCATCTTCTGGCTGGTCACCACGGCCTTCAAGTTCGGGCGTGAGGCGTTTGCCATCCCGCCGAAGTGGGTCAATTTCGATTTTACGCTGCGCAACTTCGAGGCGGTGCTGAGCAACTCGAAGACCTCGCGCTATATGCTGAACAGCGTCATCATCAGTTCGGGCGCGGTGATTTTGTCGCTGCTCCTGGGCGTGCCTGCCGGTTATGCCATCGCACGCTCCAAGTCGCGGCTGCTCAACGCGTCCTCCTATTTCTTCCTCCTGCTGATGATGGTCCCGCCGGTCGCCATGCTGATCCCCTTTTACCTGATTATGCGCGACTTGCACTTGCTGGGCAGCTACATGTCGCTCATCATCCTCGACACGGTGTTCGACGCCGCGTTCGTCGTCTGGATGATGCGCAGCTATTTTGCCGATGTGCCCATCGAGATGGAGGAAGCCGCCTTCGTGGATGGCGCGTCGCATTTCCGCGCCTTCCGCTCGGTGGCGTTGCCGCTGGCGATCCCCGGCGTAGTGGCCTCGGCGCTCTACGTCTTCATCTTCTCCTGGAACGACTTCCTCTTCGCCCTGATGCTCACCTCGCCGCGCACCAAGACGATCCCGCTGGGCATCCTCGCCTCCTTCAGCGCGGTCGAGATCAGTTGGGGCACGATGGCCGTCCTCTCGCTCTTTGCGATCATCCCGGCCCTGATCGTGTCGCTCTTCCTCAACCGCTACTTCATCCAGGGCGTCACGATGGGGGCGACGAAGGGCTGATATGGCGTCTTTCGACCTTTCGGGCGAGATCGTCGCCTACACGGGGGCCGTCCTGATTGCCGGCGACGACATGACGCCGCTGCGCGACGCCGTGTTGAACGTGCAAGGCGGTCGCATTCTCGCCATCGGCGCGCCCCTGCCGGGCGCGCGCGTCATTGATCTCGGCGATAATCTCATCAGCCCGCTCTTCGTCAACAGCCACACGCACCTGGGCGATAGCGGCGCGAAGGAACTGGGGATGGGCCTGCCCCTCGAAGCGGCGGTCGTCCCGCCTGACGGCCTCAAGCACCGCTATCTGGCCGGGATTGACGAAGCCACGCTGATCCGCACGATGCGCGATGCCATGCTCGACATGCTGCACGGTGGGACGGTCGCTTTTGCAGATTTCCGCGAAGGGGGCCTGGCGGGCGTGCGGGCGCTGCGCCGCGCGGCCGCAGGGCTGCCCATCCGCGCGGTGATCCTGGGGCGCATGGCCGAGGGCGCGACGGCTGTTGAGATGGAACACGAAGCCGACGCGTTGCTCGCGGAGGCGGACGGCCTGGGCGTGCGCGATGTGGAATCGTACCCGGCGAATCTGATGCAAACGCTGCGCGACCGCTATCCCGACAAAATCTTCGCCGTCCACGCCGCCGAAGGCTACGCCGCGCAGCAAGCATCGCTGCGCACTACGGGCCGCACGCAGATCGCCCGCGCGCTCGATTGGAACCCTGACCTGCTGATCCACCTGGTGCACGCGACCCCCGACGACCTGGCGCAGGCCGCAGCGCGTGGCGTGATCGGGGGTGAGCTGCCCCCGCTCGAACGGCGCGCTGGGCGACGGCTTCGCGGATCTCGCCGCGTGGCGGCGGGCGGGCCTCGCGTGCGCCCTCGGCACGGATAACGTGATGTTCGTCGCGCCCGACATGCTGCGCGAGATGGATTTCGCCTCGCGCCTGGGTCGCGGCCTCGCGCGCGACCCCACCGCGGTCGCCACGCGTGATATACTGAGGGCGGCAACCATCGAAGGCGCGCGTTCCCTGCGGCTCGACCGTGAGCTGGGTTCGCTGGCCGCGGGCAAAGCGGCAAGCTTTCTCGTCATTGATCTCGCGGGGCCGCACCTGCGTGACCAGCACGACCCGGTCAGCGCGCTGGTGCACCGCGCCGGCCGCGCCGACATCGCCGCCGTCTACGTCGCCGGCGAAAGACTGTAACGCCCGGCGCGGCGCAAGCGCACAGGAGTGCGCGCTACGAGCGGGGAAGCGCCGTTGATAGACAGGATTCACAGGATTCACAGGATTTACAGGAGGAGACGGTTTTACATCCTGTAAATCTTGAGTCCCCTGAAAAAAGGGTAGCGCAGACTCGCGTTTTCTTAAGAAATGGCTACAATGGGTTGCAGGGGCCGCTTGGCTCCCAGGTAACGATTTAGCCCTGTCTGGGCGGTAGGAACCACAGCATGTTTCGTGCCAACA
>JBBQRS010000158.1:0-9134 GCA_038214535.1 Anaerolineae bacterium | reverse complement strand
TCGATCACCTGCTGGAACTGCTCGAACGGCAACGCCCCGGAGAGGGGGCGGCCGTTGACGAAGAAGTTGGGCGTGCCGCGCACACCGAGCTGCTGACCTTCCTGCGTGTCGGCCTGGACGCGATCGAGCGTCTTGTCGCCGTTAACGCAGTCCGCGAACGTCGTCTTGTCCAGTCCCAGTTCATCCCCGAACGTGATCAGATTTTCCTTGCTGAACGCGCCCTGGTTCTCACCTTTCTGACTGTTATAGAGCTTGTCGTGATACTCCCAGAACTTGCCCTGATCGGCGGCGCACTCGCTGGCGACGGCGGCCCACTGTGATTCGGGGCCGAGGAAGGCGAAGTGCTTGAAGACCATCTGCACCTTGCCCTCATCCACGTACTGCTTCATGATTTCCGGTCTCACCTCACGGGTGAATCTGCCGCAGTACGGTCACTGGAAATCGCTGAATTCGACGATGGTTACCGGGGCGTTGGGGTCACCTTCGCGGTTGGCATCGCGGATGGCAAAGGCGGCCTTGGGCACATCGGTGGGGGTGGCGGCGGGCGTAGGCGGCGTGTTGGCCCGCGCTTCCAGGGTGGCTATGGCGTCGAGCGTGCCGTCACGCGCGGCGCTGCGGATGTCGCTGTCTGCGCCCACGCCCAGCGCTGCAATGGCCGCAGGATCGGCGGCTGGCTGAATGCGGGCGAACGGGCCGCGCCCGCTGAGCAGGCTGAAGGCGGCGAAGAGCAGCACGCCGGTCAGGATGCCCATGACGTAAAGCGCCAGGCTGGCCCAGGGAAAACCCTCGTCCGCAGCTACGGGCGGGCTATCCTTCGGGGTGAATTCTTCATCTATCAAGTTGCATCTCCTCTTGTTGTGCGCCGGATCGAGATGGTGCAAGTGTAGCACAGGGATGGGGCCGGGGCAAAGCGGTCAGGGCTTTGACGCAACGCGTCGCGCGTCTTATAATAGTCGCACAAACTTCACACAAGGACTTAGCGCCATGACCCAGACCATCGCGACGTTACAGGGTGACCAGACCGGCCAGGAATTGCTGTTGGAGGCGTTGCGCGTCCTCGACCCCACCGTGACGCGGGTGGATTTGATCTTTGAGCCGCATGACCTGAGCCTGGAAAACCGGCGCGCGACGCAGAACGCGGTCGTGCATGAAGCCGCCGACGCCATCCGGCGGCATCGGCTGGGCCTCAAGGCCGCGACCATCACCCCGGAAGGCATGGGCGATGTGGGCAGCCCCAATGCCATCCTGCGCCAGGAGATGGACGCGCAGGTGATCTTGCGGTCGGGTCGGCGCATCCCCGGCGTGCGGCCCATCGCGGGCGTCCACGCACCGATCAGCGTGGTGCGCATGGCCGTGGGCGACGCCTATGGCGCGCGCGAATGGCGCGAGGGCGCGGCGGGCGATCCCACCGAGACGGCCTATCGCACCGAGGCGATTTCGCGCCGCGTCTGTCGCGCCGTCTGCGAATACGCCTTTCAGCACGCGCGCAAGGCGGGCGCGGCGGTGTTCGGCGGCCCGAAGTACACCGTCAGCCCCGTGTACGAGGGGATGTTCAAGGAAGAGATGGACGCTGCGTACGGGCGCTATCCAGACGTGGTCTACCAGCCGCAATTGATTGACGCGACCTTCGCCCTGCTGCTGATGACCTCCGGCGAGCCGCTGGTGATCCCCGCGCTGAATCGCGACGGCGACCTGCTCTCCGACATGGTGTTGCAGATGTTCGGCTCGATTGCCGGGTCCGAGTCGCAGGTGATCGCGATGGACGACGCGGGTAATGTGACGTGCGTGATGGCCGAGGCGCCGCACGGCACCGCTCCCGCGCTGGAGGGCAAGAACGTCGCCAACCCGATGGCGATGATACTGGCGGGGGCCAGCCTGCTCACCTACATTGATGCACCCGCCGCGCGCCGCGCCAGCCGCGCCATCTACGAGTCTACGCTGGAAGCGGTCTACGATGGGGTCGCCACCGCCGACTTGGGCGGCCACGCGCACACCGACGAGTTCACCAACGAAGTGATTCGCCGCGTTCGCACCAAGCTGGATGTGTGGTCGGCGCTGGGGTAAGCGTTTGGGTTATCGGATGTCTGGACCACGAAGCCGCGAAAGGACGCGAAATGGACGAAGCGCGAAGATCGCGAAGGACGCCAGAAAAGTGCATGAAATATGAAAGACGAATACGATTTCAGCCAAGCAAAACGAGGGGCTGTGGAACCCAATGCCGCAGGCAAGACGCGAATTACCATCCGGCTCGATACCGATGTCCTCGATTGGTTTCGCGAGCAGACCAACGCAGCGGGCGGCGGCAATTATCAGACGCTCATCAATCGCGCGCTGCGCGACCACATGCAACAGCAGCGCGAGCCGCTGGAAACTGTGTTACGGCGTGTGCTCCGCGAAGAGTTGACCAGCTACAAGACGGAGTGAAAAACAAAAGCCATACGGTTTACTGAGTCCATTCGTGCAATTCGCGTCTAGATCAGGCTGCGGCCCAGACGGAGGACTTCGGCGACGAAGAGGTCGAAATCCTCACGGCGGCTGCGGTGGTTTGTGATGGCTGCTCGCAGCGCATAGCGGCCGCGCAGCGTGGTGTATGTCGGGACGGCCGCGCCGCTCTCGTGGAGTCGGATCAGGATCTCCTGATTCAGCGCGTTGAGCGCGGCGTCGTCCAGGCCGGGGACTACGTACCGGAAGCAGACGATGTTGAGATCGGTGTGCGCCAGCAGCTCCAGTTCCGGCTCGCGCTGCACCAGGCTGACCAGGTATTGCGCCTGGGCCACGTTCTGCTCGATCAGCCGCGCATACTTCGCCGCGCCGTTTTCCTTGATGGTCATCCATAACTTGAGCGCGCGAAATCCGCGGCTAAGCTGGAGGCCATACTCGTTGGGCCAGTGACTGCCGGCCGCCAACCCGCGCTCGCCATGGCTGGCGAGATATTCGGGCGTCTCCGCGAAGGCGCGCCAGTGCTCTTCGGGATGGCGCACCAGCACGCAGCCCGCTTCGAACTGGATGTAGAACCACTTGTGGAAGTCGAGCGCAACCGAATCGGCCCGCGCCATGCCGGTGAGCCGTGCACGCAACCGGGGCGAGATTGCCGCCAGCGCGCCGATGGCTCCATCTACGTGATACCAGAGTCCTTCACGCCGCGCGATATCGGCCAGTTGGTCCAACGGATCAATCGCGCCGGAGTTCACCGTGCCCGCGTTGCCGACGATCGCGATGGGTTGCATCCCCGCCCGCCGATCGGCCGCGATGGCCGCTTCCAGTGCGCCGACATCAATCCTGTATGCCGCGTCCACTGGAATCAGCCGTAGCGACGCGTCGCCCAGTCCCAGCAGTTCCACGCTTTTCTTGACGCACGAATGGGTCTCAGTGGAGGCATAGACCGTGAGACGCGGCGCGCCGGTCAGGCCATCTGCGCGCACATCCATCCCCGCTTTGACGTTGCGCGCCACCGTCAACGCCACCAGGTTCGCCATCGAGCCGCCGCTCACCAGCAGCCCGCTGGCGTCATCGGGGAAACCGACGATCTGCCGCGTCCACGCAATGACTTGTTGTTCGACGTAAATCGCCGAGTGATCGCCCCCGCCGACGTTGGGGTTCATGGCCGCGGCCAGCATCTCGGCCAACATCCCCGTCACCGTGCCGTTGCCCATCACCCAACCCCAGAAGCGCGGGTGAGGGTTGCCCATCGCATAGGGCAGCACCTGCTCGCGGAACTGGGTGTAGATCGCCTCAACCGGCTCCGTATCTTGCGGTAACGGCGCGTTGAAACCGGCTTTTATCTCCGCCGGCATGGGATGCCACACCGGGCGATCGCGGACCGTCTCCAGCCAATCCAGCATGTCGTCCATCATGCGGTGGGCCAGGGCGCGCGTCGCGTCCCAATCGGCGGGGTCCAGGGTTTCTTCGAGCATTGGCGACGCGTCCTGTGCGACCGTGTCCACATTACTCATAGGTCGGTTTCCTCTTGGTGTTGGTGAAAATTTCTTTTCCTATCACACACGCATCCTATCATTGCGTCGGTGAAATGCAAATAGATTAACGTCGAAGGCGCGCTCCGTGAGCGCGCCTTGCAGTTTCAAACAGGTTAACCGATCAGGCAGGTCTCGTTTGTTCGCTCTCAAGACGTTTCAACCCGGTCTCAAAGAGCTGATTCGCCACGGAGGCAAAATCTTCATGCAGCGGGCTATCGGTCAGTGCGTCTGCCGCTTTCTGGAACTGCGCCCCCGCCACCAGCAACTCAAGCGGCGTAATCTGCTCCGGCTCCCACGTGTAGGGCCAGGGCCACGGTCGCGGCCAGCGGTGGGGCACAGTCCCGCAGTAGTCATCCGCGAACTGGTGTACATACGCACGGATTGCCTGAGATGCCCGTTCGGTTTGAGCGCCATTTCCGAACATTTCCGTAGCCTGATGCGCAGCGACAGCCTGATCCACGACGCCCCGCGCAAGAAGCGCAGACCGCCAGGGCGAAGGCTCGGGGTCGAACATCGCTCTCTGGCGCCAGGGTTCGGGCTGAGGTCCGGCCACGGGCGGCAAAGGCTGCGGATTGAGCATGGCCCACAGTGCGCGGCTCAACACCAACCTGACCAACTGCTCACGCGACACCGGGCCGCCCGGGCCATAGGGTCCCCACGGGTTGTTCGGGTTGCCCGGTTCTTCCGGGTTCGGGAACATCCCTTCGAGTGCGCTCGCCCACGATGCTTCTTGAAACTCTCGCCGACTAACCGGTCCCCCAGGGCCGCCCGGGCCGAAAGGCCCCTTGTGGTGTAACGTGCCGGGTTCTTCGGGATTCGGGAACAGCCCGTCGAGCAACCTTACCAACGAAGATCTTGTCAACACGATTCGATCATCCATCGCTGCCATTCCTTCAAAAGACTCTCGTCTTGCCAAGGTTAGGCGCTGCCTTTTAATCAGCAGCGCCATATCAAAGTATGGCACTTATCCAGAGCGCATAATGTAGTCTTTGTTCCGATTTATATCTTATTTATGTAGTATTTGTGCGCACATAGTTTGCGTGACGCTGTGATGGCTTCGCCTTCTGGCCCCGGCAAACTGGACGGTGGTCCGCGGTGATGCAATCGCCTCGCGCAGCAACGGAGGATGTCCGTGACGACGACTTTGACCTCGTGGTTCGACAGTTCGAGCCGCCAACACCAGACGAGCGCGTGATTCTGTACGATCCGACGCTACCCGGAGATGCCTGGATAGCCCGGACGTTTGGAACAATGTGAAGAGCCTTGGGGCAAGACGGATAACGCTGACCGATAAGGCGCCCTGGCGGATGCGTCTTTACTTTAAGGGGAAACCCCAACGAGAGATGCACGCCAGCGCCGGCGACGCACCTTCAATCGTTTATTCGTTGCGTGCGACGTCGTTATTCGCCTTCGCCAACTGGTTCTTTGGACGTTGAGAGAAACCCACGTCCCTGCAGGAAGGCGATATACACCGGCTTCTCATTGCGTAATACGTCCAGCACGTTCGCGAACATCGCGGAAGGCAGATGCATCCGGATGATGCCCCCGCTCTCATAGTCGTTCTCGAAAGTCATGCCGGGGTCGTTGAAGCGGACGTACGCTGCGGTCTTGCCGTCTGCCCCGTACAGGGCGATCTGGGCGCGATTGGTCTGGTAACCGTCGGGGCTGCCATAAAACAGGACGTGATATTCTTTGATCTCTATTGTCATGGTGGTGATCTCCTGACATGGTAGGCGTGATATGCGGCGCTGACAACATCTATTATCAGTATGCCGGACATACGCTGCTTTAAATGTAAATCGGATTACCATTAGATTATGCAGCGTCAGGGCGAAGCCGATCTATGCACGGCACGATGCGCGCCTTAGGATCTTCAATCAGCTAGGGCTTCGCTACCTGCCCCTGGCATAACCGGAGGGTGGTGCGCGCGGTTTCGAGCGCTTTGCTTGCGGCAGGCAATTCCTGTGCTCGAATCCTCCTGATCTCCGTAATGATGAAACGCTTCTCCGCGGGCGAGGCGTTGCCCAGCTCTGTCTGGAGCTGCCGGATTTGAGCGTCTATGCTCTTCAATACGCCTTGCGCCTTCTTCACGGCATCCATCTCCTCCTGACAACGTTCCACGGTGACGACGATGGGGCGTGTCTGGAGATTGCCCTCGATCTGGTACACATTCGATGTGCCGGATCGGAAGTCGAGCGTGAAGTTGTTTGGCGTGAGGTCGCCAAAGTTTTTGAACGCCGAGTCAATAATGTCGTCCAGGTTTAGCGTGCCGAGGAAGACGCGCGCCTTCTGAAAGCCGGTCAACTGATTTTCGATGGCCGATCTGACTTTTCCCTTAACACGCTGTTTGATGGCTTCGGTCAGCGCCTCCAACGCTACCTCATTGGCCTGGCTGAGCGCGAAAAGATTATCCGCGATGGCCGCTTGCAACTCGCCGGAGAATGCCCGGAACCCGGCGCGCATGGCTGCCTCCGGGGTTTCGTCTTCTTCCCAAAGCGCCACCGCAAGGATCAGCCTGCGGATGGAGAGATCGTCTTCGAAGCGAACACGGAATGTCTTCACCGAAGACGGAATGTTGGCAACCTGACCAGCGCGCATCCCGCTTTGAATGACCACACGAGTATCGTCCATTGCCGGTATCGTTACGCCGACAAGCTGCGGCGTGTTGAGTGTATCGTCGCTGATAAATAATAGAACCGGCCAGATATATGGTTCTGAATGCCCTGACCCGTCGCTCTCGCGCGTGCAAAGCAACCGCTCCAGTGTAATGACGGCATCTGTTGCCATGTGACTATCCCTTAAAAACAATTCGGAGGATTTAATCTTTTTGCAAGCGCTGTGTACAGAAATCGAGGCTGTGCGACCTCTGCATACACACCTGGCAGTTTGTAAAAACCGCATGAGGCTTGAAACTCCTGCAAGATTACTTTCAGTATGACCGACGAACCCATCCTGATATGTAAGGAGTGACCCCATGAAAGATTCTTGTGTTATATTTGTACGATGATAAAGTTATATATGTCTGAAAGGCCGAGCACTCGGTGACGCGCATTCGAAATAGACGGATTGAACTGTTCGCCCTCTGCTTGTGGTAAAATCACCTCTTGAAGCACGCCGAGTATGTACGTGCTCACAACCCATTTTCAAGAGCGCCAATTATGCCTAAAATTCTGTGGATCGTTCTGATTGCTATGCTTGTGCTGAGCGCGTGTGCGCCGGCCACCTTGCCGCCCGCGCCAACCGCGCCGGAGCCGACGGTCGCGCCTGCGAACACCATCGCCCCGACCGTTACACCCACCGCGCCGCCGGAACCAACTGCCACGCCTGCGCCGACCGATACGCCAGTCCCCACGCCAACCCCCGCGCCGCTGGCGGTCGCGCTGGATCCGGCGCTGCCCGATGACTTGCGCGCGGCTTTCGCCGCGGCGGGCGAAGCCGCGCCCGGCGCGCCGGCATTGGTAGTTGCCGGGGAAGGTGAAACCGGCCTCGCGACGGTCGGCTTAACGGCGGGCGATTCCGACGGTATCGCGTTGGCCGAGCGCTTTTACGTCGCCGTCGTGCCGTTCGATACCGTGCAGGATGACGTGTCATTGGAGGAACTGAAGGCGCGCTGGGCCGGGTCAGGCGGCGGGCCGCTTTACGTGACTGCGGATTCGGCGATGCTGAGTGCGATTTTTGGCGAGGGCAAAGGCGCGGAGGTTGCGGCGGAAGAGTTGCTGGCGACGCTGCAAGACGACCGTACCGCGATCGGGCTGATTCCGTTTGACATGCTCGATCCGCGCTATAAAGTCCTCACGATAGACGGCGCGAACGTGCTGTCGAACACACTCGATCCCGCGACCTACCCGCTGCGGGTGCGCGTCGTCCTCACCGGGCCACAGGCGGAAGCCGTCGCCCCGGCGCTGGCGGAGGTGATCGCCGTGGTGACGAACCGCGACCCGGCGAAGCTGACCACTCTCATTATGACGGGCGTGACAGCGATGGCGCGCAACACTGCACGTGTGATGGAAGAAGAGGGTGTGCTCTACCCGGCGTTGGTGATCTCCGACGCGCTGGCCGCGGCCGACATCACCCACATCAGCAACGAAATCCCCTTCCTCGACGACTGCAAGGTCAACGCGACCAAGAACAACCTGGTGCTGTGCAGCAACGACCGGTATTGGGCGGCGCTGGAGGCCGTGGGGACGGACATCGTGGGGCTGAGCGGCAACCACGTCAACGACTTCGGTCGCAAGGGCGCGCGGCGTTCGCTCCAGTTCTACCGGGATAACAACATCCCCATCTACGGCAGCGGCCTCAACATCGAGGAGGCGTGCGCGCCGTTGATGTGGGAGCACAACGGCAACACCTTCGCCTTCATCGCCGCGCTGGCCTACTGGCCCGAGTTTGCCTGGGCCACGGAAACCGAGCCGGGTGCGTGTTACTATTATGACAACAAAGAAAAGATCAAGGCAATGGTCGAGAAGCTGGCCGACGAGGTGGATATAGTCGCCGTAGAGCTTCAGTATTATGAAACCTATAACCCTTACCCGACTGCCGAACAGGTGACGGAGTTCCGCGAGGTCCGCGGCTGGGGCGCGGACATCGTCACCGGTGTGCAGAGCCATGTGCCGCAAGCGCAAGAACCCTACGGCGCGACCGACCCCGGCGGCCCCGGCGTCATCAGCTATGGGCTGGGCAACTTCTTCTTCGACCAGATGTGGAGCTGGGAGACGCGCAGCGAACTCTATCTGCGGCATACCATTTACGACGGGCGACCCATCAGCATGGAAATTCTCACCGGTGTGCTGGAGAATTACGCGCAACCGCGCTGGGCCACCCCCGAAGAGCGCGCCAAAATCCTGACCAGCATCTTCGACGTCGCGCCGAACCGGCCTTGAGCACCGAATGGTGCGAATGACACGAATCATCATCCCGCCGCGGCGTTCGCATCCTCAGATGCGGACTCCGGTTTGTAGTGCGCACACAAGTGCGCCATGACCACACTCACGCCTACAGGCAAAATGCATGCTGATGAAGTAGGTTCTGTTGATATTTGGTGTAGAATGTTCTCGAAGAGGGAAACACCATGGCAACAGTGCGACTACAAGATGATGCGTGGGCCAAAATTCTGGCCTTCCTGCGTGCCGATGCACGCGTTTACGTCGGCAACGAAGACGC
>JBBQRS010000157.1:0-9155 GCA_038214535.1 Anaerolineae bacterium | reverse complement strand
GCAGGCTGCCCGCGGCGGGGCGCAGCCGGATGATGGGCGGGAAGTAGCCCATGCGCCCGTGCAGCTCGGCCAGCAGCAGCGCGGTGATGAAGTTCAGCGAAGGCGGGTTCACCAGGATCGGCGCGCTTTGCAGCTCCTCCGCCGAGAGCGGCAGCGCATCCATCAGCGCGGCCAGTTGCGGCTCGAACGGCGCGGTCGGCTCGAACTGCACCGGCAGCGCGACCACGCGCTCGACGGCGTCCCCGGTCAGCGTGGCCACCTGCGCCACCTGCGCCTCGGTGAGGGGGTGCGAGTAGTTGAGGAGGATCATGGGGTGACCTCTGTCGCGAGATCCCATGCCTCGGCGAGCGCCGTCAGGAGCGGCCAGATTTCGTCCCGCACCTTGCGGCTCAGGGTGGCAGCCGGCATCCGCCCCCGCGACATGCCCCCGTGATCCAGGTCGTTCCGCACCTGGTAAAGGCTGTTCCACACGTTTTCGATGTGGTCTCGCTCTGCCAGCGTGCGGGCTTCCAGACCTTCCGGGCTCAATTCATCTTCGCCGATCTGGTTATGGCGCACTTTCACCAGGCCACTGATGGCCCGCTCGATGGCGCCGCGCTCGCCCACGCTTAGCAGGAAGCCGCGCTGCAGTCGCCAACCGACGCCCGTCACGAGCCATTCGCGCGCCAGGGTGGCCGCCTGAATCGTCTGGTTGTGATCGAGATACCAGCGAATCAGGCTGAGTTGCTGCGTCAGGCTGGCGCGCACATCCTCGGTGGCGTTCTCCAGCGCCCGTCCCGCGTACTCCTCCTGAATGCGGTCGGCCAGCAGCGCGAAGGGTTGCCCGGCAGGGCCGCTATTGATCGCCAGTTGATCCAGCGCCGCGCCGAGTTTGCCCGCCTCGCTCATCACCTCCAGCGGACGACACAGCATCATCGCCAACGAGAGGCTTTCGAGTTGCTGCGCTGCGAGCCTGTTCGCGCCCGCCTTGCCCAGCAATGCCGCCAGGAAGCGCGCATCGCCGGTGTGGACGAATTGATCCGTGGCCGTCAGCCAGTCGAGTAGCTTCACGAACGGCGAAAGATCGAACACGGGCGAACGGTTGGCGGCGCTCTTTGCCTCATATGCCCCGTAGAGCACCGCGGCGACATCCACATCACGCGCCCGGCGCAGGAACGCCGCCGCGAGGAACACGAGGAAGGGCAGCGAACGGAACGAGTTGGTGATGTCGAATACCACTTTCTCGCCCTCGCCCACGGCCAACGTCAGCGCGGCAAAGATTTCCCACAACTCCGCCTCCGAGTGGCCCTCCGGGATATCCACCGGATGCAACCGGTCACCAATCAACTGCTTCACCGTTGCGAAGTTCTCATGCTCCCTGGCGGTGGGCGTCACGAAAAGCAGCAACTCCTCCAGATCGGGGTAGAAATGCAGCAACGCCTCCGCGAAGAAACGCGTCTCACAGCTCTGGTCGCCGTGGACATACGTTGTGGTTTGGTACCTCGCTATCCCAAGAAACGAGATTGCTTTCATGTGCGCTCCTTCATCTGTACCAGCGTGATGCGCGCGGCGAGAAGGTTATCATGGTGCTCACGCGGTCGGTCCGATATAGGCGCGCAGAGCTTCATACCAGGCCTTGCCCTCTGATTTTTTTGCGCGCCCTGCGGCTGCGACCTTATCCAGGATCGCCTGCCCGGCCATACGTTTCGGCGCGCCGTCCGGCAACTCACGCCACGCGTCGGCGATCTGAGGAATGTAACCGGCCACTTGCGGGATAGACAAAGCCTCGATACGATCTCGCAAAGCCTCAGCTTCGACCAGACCGGGTTCGACGTAAATCGGCGCAGCCTGCACCTCCAACCGCCCGTAACCACTGGATGTCTTGGCGCCGATGCCCTCCTCGCGCAGCGCGAGGGTCAGGATCTCAAACGCCGCATCCACCCACTCGCCATAGTCGCTGCGCAAGGCCAGCAGATAGGTTCCGGTGGCGGAGAGGAACGCATTGGGGTTCGGGTCGTCCCAGTCGGCGGGCGGCCTGGCGTCGCCTCGATAGTAATCGGGATGATGCACGGTGATCACATCGGGATAGAGCGCTTGCTTCTGATGGCCGCTCCCCGGTACGTAAAGCGCATCAAAGAATGTGACGTAGCCTGCGGATGTGGTGTCGCCAAACAATGTGAGATAGGCCGGCTTGCCCATCTTCCACAGCGTTTCGTCGAGGCGGCGGCGCGCGTAGGCCGCGGCCAGCCCTTTCAGCGCGCTGCCGGGGAGATAGGGCACGCCGTAAGTGCGATGCAGCGCGATCGAGTTTTCCAGGACGCTCTCCGCGCCCAGCCCGACCACCAGCCGGCCCGAGGCTTTGGCCTCGCGGCAAACCGCGCCTTGTTGCGCCAGGCTCGCCTCCCACCGCTCGAAAAACAATTTGTATGCGGCGGGTTCACTAATTTGCGCGACGTCAGCCACATGCAGGGTGACTGGCGGCTGTTCGTTGACGCCCAATCTCTCATCCCGAAACTTCTGTTGCGGCAAATAGCGCTCGAGCCACAGCCCGGCGTGTGCGTGCTTACCATACGGGATATTCCTCAAACATTCGCGTCGGCTCTGGATCATGGTGTATCATCTCCCGTAACGTCCGCGGTCGCTTCCACCTCGAGCACCGATTGCGCGAAACGCTTGAACCACTTGAGCGCCAGCAGGGTGCGCTCGGTCAGGTAGATGTAGGCTGCCAGGTTCGCCGTGCGACTATCGGCCAGCAACGCCTCGGCGTCGGGCGCACCCAACACCGCGGCCAGGTCGGTGAGGAAATGGTGATAGGGTTCGCCCTTACGGCTGTGGACGAAGGCCAGCGCCTGCACGAGGCCGGCGGTGCGCACCAGCACGGGCAAGCTTTGCGCCGTCCCGCCATATTTGTTACGCTGCTCGCTGTCCTTTTGCGTGTCATCCCGATAGGCAGCCACTTTTGCATAGACCGCGGCGGCCATCTCTTGTTCACGACTTTGCATGTGATCCTCCTGAGGCCAGATGCGCCCGGCACAGGCCGCGGCCCACCGTCGCGTGGCCGCCTACCTGCAACAGCTCGGCTGTCAAATCGGCCACGGTCTTGAAGACATCCGGCTTATCCGCCCTTGTCATGGCGGACACCACCAGGCCGGAGAGGATCGTTTCGGCAGGCAGCGCTTCCTCATACCACAGCGCGCCGGTCTTCACCGTCTTGCTATCCGGCTCCAACTGGATGCGCGCGGTCACTTCGGTGGCGGTTTGCAGCAGGAAGCCCAACACGTCGTCGTGCACGATGCACAACCGGGCCGTAAGCAGCTCCTGCCACTCGCCTTCACCGGCAAAGACGCGCTCACCCAGCCATGTCCCCCACGCCGTGACATCGGCGGACGTGGTTTTGTCCAATAACAGGTCTTCCAACACCACCTGCGTCTTGGCGCCAACCGTCAGGTCGAGCGCGCAAGCGCCATCGGTCACGGCGCAAGCCTCCTTCGCCGGCGTCGGAATTTGCGCCGGTGGGGCCGGCAGCGCGCCTTCGGCGTCGCGCAGCAACCGGCGCAGCAACAGGGGCGAAGTGACCCACGCGAAAGTCCCCGCGAGGCTGCGCACCGGCAACAGCAACAGGCGCAGATCGGTGAAATGCACGGCCCCGGCGTATTCATCCGCCGCACCTGTGGGCGGGCCGAACACGTAGTTCTGTGTCTCCACGTCGGCGCAGCGCTCGCGCAACACACCCTTCAGCGAGGAGCCGGGCAGGAAGGGGATGCCGGTCGCCTTTTCGCGGGCAATCGGCAGGTCAATCACATCCACGGCCTGGCCCGTGCCGGCGTGAAGGGGGGAGTATGCGTGCAGGAAAATCAGTTTGGCATCCATGTGTCGTTCTCCTCTATTTCAGATAATCCAGGAAGGCCAGCAGGACGTCGGTTTGTCCATTGAGCGGCTTGATCTGATTCGCTTCAGTTGTATTCAAGTCGACATTAACGGCATGTGAGACGTTGCCTGAAGTGTTGAGCACATAACCGCCGGGCGGGTCCTTCGGTCCGACAAGGATAGCCGCCAGGCCCATACCGCGTCCATTGGCGCAAGCCAGCGGACGGAGAATCAAGCGACTGGCATAGCGGTTCGTCCCCGCGCTCTGCAGTGTGGATTGGGCAGGATCTCCCAAATTCTCGTCTGATTTCTTGAAGGCAAAGATGATTGGAAGACCAAACCGACCACGCGGGAACTTGCCCACCGGGTGAACAGGCGCATGCGTCGGTTTCTTCCAATCGCCGGTAATCCTTCTGATCTTGTCAGGCTCCGGCCAGAGGCTCCGACCAAAGGGGCTGTTTCCGCTTTTGTTCCTCATCTGGCGAAAGCTTCTTAATTCGCCGATCACATGACGCCATGCTGCGATCGCATCGCTGCTGCCGGACGATGGAGTCAGTTTGAACCACAGCGGAACCGCCAGATGTGGTACGCCTGGCGGCCACGCACCTCCCACCACATGATCTTTCAAGCCCTGCTCGATCTCCTGTTGCAGCTTTTCCACGGCTGGCGCTTTGATTGAAGTTCCGTTCCGCACTATGCATTGCAGCGCCCCCAACCCGCGCCGCGTCCGCGCGCCTATGCCGCCGAAGGTCTCCCATGCCCAGAGGGCCGCAAGCACATCTGCCTGATGCTTACCTAGATATCGAAGCTCTAGCTCGAATTCGACGCCCTCCAGCACGACCGCTCCGGGTTTGTCACGCAACGGAAAGGCTGCATAACTGTCTTCAGACTTCACGTCGCCTATATTTTGAACATTCTTTCCGTAACGGTCAGTCGCCTGGAATGGTTTACCGCAATTTATGATCTTGAGACTAATGAGCACCTGCTCCGGCTTCGGCAGGTCCTCTGCGCTCATCGAACCCCAGATCGCATCTTCGCGCTGCTTCAGCGCGGCCAGGTCGCCGTTGGATTGGCCGCCGCGCGTGGCGCGCCACCAGAAGCGCAGATGGCCCCGCACTTCTGTGCCGCGCACCACAGTCACCGGGTCAGCCTCGCCGGGCGTGACGCCGCCGCCAAACAACGGCGTAATCAGGCGATAGTGACGCACTTCAGTCACCCGGCCGTCATCCTTCTTGCGAATTTCGGGCGGGGCCTCGGGTTTTTTGCGGGTCATCCTGTCACCTCCACATCGCACACGTCGCCATCCCACGCGCCCAGAACCGCCAGCCCGAAGCCGTCGAGCCGATCCTGGGTGTTATCGCTGACCGGTTGCAACCAGACGGCATCTATAAATTGCTCGATGGCCGCATCATCGTCAGGCAACTTCAAGAAATACACACTGCCCGCGGGGGCCAGTCGGCGCGTCGGCTTGGGCTGTCGCCTGGCATAGTCCCAGCCCGATACGGTTTGATAACGGGGTACGGCCGCGCCCGCCAGCGTCACCGGAACGTTGAGGGCGGCGGCTAAGGGCAGCGTCGGTCGCCAGCCCGCGCCGAAACATGCCGCTGTGATGAGGATCAGCCGGCACGCCCGCTGCTCCATGATGGCTGCGCGTACCTCAGCAGGGCAGGTCGGCAGCACACCGGGGGCCCTGCGCCAACGTACCACGCGTCGCTCGCCGCCCAGGAAGGCGATGCCAGGTTCCGCACCGGCCCCGGTTTCCACGGCCAGCGCCAGCGCGCGCACGGCGGACAATGCCCGCGGATCATCGGAGAGGTTTCGACGATACTCCATCCCGCTGGTCTGGAACAGCGCGCCTTCTTCGGCCCGCTGTGTCTCGGCATCAATGCTCACGTGCATGCGCGTCTCGCGCACCGGACCTGGGTGGCCCAAAGCCGCAATGGTCACCGCGCCATCCTCGGGCGTCTGCAGCCAACTTCGATAAGCATCCCAACGCCAGTGACCTGGCGGTTGCGCGACAGGTTTCTCTTTGATTGGCTTCGTTGCGCCGATGATGGCATTTCCCGCTAGATTGGTCTGCGCGCCCGCCGGCAGGTTCACGGGGCGTAATGCGTGGCGCGCCCACTCTTCCTTTGACGTCTCAATCCGCAGCAGCAGTGCATCCGCCGGGGCAGGCAGCAACCAATCCTTGATGCCTTGCCCATCTTCGGTCAACTCTACCAGGAAGGGCCCGCGCACGGATTCCGCCAGCAGTTCCGGGATGCGGCTCTTCTCGAATATGCCGGAAGTGGCATCTGTGCCGGCGCGGGTGCGCACCGCCCCGGCCACGGTTGACGGGAATGGCGTGGGCAGCGACCGCACGCGTGACCCCGGGATGGCGCTGAACGGTTTGCCATCGCCAAAGATCAGCGGGTCGCGGGCTTCAAGAATCCAGAGCGTCATGGGTCACCGGTTCCTTTCCGATTTCACCGTAAGCCAGGTCAGCGACGCCGGCGAAGAAGTTCGCCAAAATCAGCTCGTGGGCCAGCTCATCCAACGAGATCTTTTCATCCTCAATCCACGCTTGAAGACAGGCGACGGTATCCTTGTTCGCAGCCTGCTCGCCGCCCGATTCACGCTTGCGTTTCACGATGCGCACCGCCTCGGCAGCCAGGGCTTCAGGGGGTAGACCGTATGGGCCGCCCAGCGTTGCGTTGAGCTTCTCCAACTCATACGCCGCGCCCTTCGAGATCGCGCCGCGGCGCATCAGTCCGATCATCTTCTCGAACCGCGGCAAGAACACGGCCCATTGACCGGCAACGGCCCGGTCGGCGCCGCTCCGCTTGCTCAGGATCATCGCCAAGGCATCGCGCCCTGCATCCTTGGCCGTCTTCTCCGCGTCACGCGCCAGGGCAAGGGCGTCGGACAGTGGCTCCAGAAGGTGCGCGACCACCAGACCTGCCGAGAGCGTCGGCGCGCCGCCGCCAGATGGCCCAAAAAGTTGCATGTGCTGCTTGAAGGCTTCCGAGAGCTGCTGCGCACACGCCAGCGCCGTGTGGACAGGGAGGTAAGCCAGGACATCATCACCGCCCGAATAGACCAGCACGCCCTGGTGTTCTGCGACAATCCCCTCCACACCGGCGGCAAACTCGCTCAACGCCTGCGAAAAGCGCTGATGATCCGCCGATGTCTTTTGCGCATTGATGGCCGCACCCATGTGGTCCCCATCAGCCGCCAGCAAGACATAGTATGGGCCTGGTTGGCTATGGCCCGCGATCTGCTCTCGAATCTCAGCCACGCCCCTGCCGAGCACTTGGCTCTGCGTCGCGTCGGTTGCAACATCGCGCAGACGCGATTCGTAGAGCAACGAGTCGTCTTCGCCGGAGGTCGGCACACCGGCTTCCTTTAAGAAGGCTCTGATTTCGTCAAGTAGCCGGTCTGTCGTCCCGGCGCCGCGGGTGCGTTCGAGCATGGCCCGGTAAGGCGCGGCCGCCATATGCGACGTACTCTTGAACTTCGGCTGCTGACCTCCGCCGCGCTCACCCAGCCGTTTCAGGATGTCCACGCCTGACAACCGTTCTCCGCCGCGCGCGCCGTAATCCTCGTAAAGATGCGCAACTTTCTCTGCGCGGACGCCCTGGATGTCGTCCCGCGCGGGGTACATCGTTTCGGGTATCACCGACTCGCGCGCGCCGTCCAGGGACGATTTAGGGCTGTTAGAGCCAACAGCTTGCGCAAAGTCGCGCGTTGTCTTGCGCGCTGCAAGAAGGTGTTCGGCCATCGTTCGCGCGCGCAGATACTCGTCATCGCCGCCATATTGCACGCCGACCCAATAGATCTCCGGCAGATCAGTAATCTGGCGCTCAGCAAGCACCCAATCGAAGCCGCCCTGGTCAAAGTCCTTACCGATCTCTGCAAAAGCATCCTCACGCAACGCTTCCAGGCGCTGCAACACTGCAGCTCTAACTTTTGGCCCCACAACATCGGGTGGATCGGTGATCGCCGCCATAACCTTGTTCGCGACGTTCAACTCAGTCGCCGCTTCGAGTTGGGGCACATCCTTTGGGGCGGGGAAGATCAGGCATCCGGGGTACGTGTCATTCAGATATTTAGCGGCAGCTTTTGAAAGCTCGCTCAACATCCAGGACCCATACCAAAGGTCTCGACTACGCCGGGCAGTTGCAATGAAATCTTGCACGGGACCCAGGGCGCACATGAACAGGTAGGGCATAGTTGACTCCCTTGTGTGATTTGGGCGCAAGTCAGCGATGTGACTACGCGCGTTTCGCTCTGAACAACATGTCTCTTATCCGGTATTCAAGGGTAAGAATCCGCAACTTCGTTGCCACACTTCCATTATCGCATCTTTCGCGCGGCGGCGCATCGGTAAATCTACCTATATCGCCTCATCTGCGACCCACTCGCCGAACTCGCGCAGCAGGGTGCGGCGGTCCACGCGCACATCGTCGCGCAGGCCGAGGTAGCTGCGCAGCTTGGCGTAGACGACGCCGAGTTGGTGCGAGACGGTGCGCGGGCTTTTGCCGAGCCGCGCGGCGAGGGCGCGGTCGGTCTCGCCGGTGCGCAGGGCGAGCAGCGCGATCTCGCGTTCGGCGGGCGTCAATTCCTGATCGAGGAAGCGGCGCAGGGCGGCGCGGCGGCTGGTGCGGACGCGCCGGATCGCCTCGACAGGGTCTTCGGCCAGCGCCACGTCGGTCATCATCGGCGGGGCCGGCGACCAGCGCAACAGCGGGATCTCGACGAGGGTGATCTGCGCGGGGTCACGGGCGAAGAGGTCGCGCCCGGCCACCAGCGCCGGGTCGGATTGCAGATACCACAGATGGTCGCCCTGATCGAAGAGGAGCTGGGCGGCGGTCATGGCGCACAGGGTCATCACCTTGCGCCCGCCGGAGAGGTTGAAATGGATGCGCCGGCCGGCGAGCTTCTCGTCGCGCACGACCTGATAAACCGTGGCGAGCGCGGCGCGGAAGTCGTCGGGCTCGAGGAAATCGGCCACAGGGCCGGATGGGCTTTCGATGGCGCGGAAGCGCGCCCGCCCGGCCCAGCCCAGGCCGTTGTCGCCCGCCGCGAAGGTCTGCTTGAGCAGATCCACGGCCGCAGCCAGCCGAGGCTCCGGGGAGGAGGTGTGAATCACGCAGACTGCATCAATGACCTCACCCCGGCGCAGCAAGGCCTGGAGCGCCAGGGTCACGACCTGGGGTTCGCTGCCCAGGGTGGCGAGCAGGAGAGTGGGGGCGTGTTGCGCCATACGGCCAATCCGATATGCGAGTGGTGATCCAGAGTGAGGGATCGGGTGATGGGCGAAGTGGTCA
>JBBQRS010000156.1:0-9180 GCA_038214535.1 Anaerolineae bacterium | reverse complement strand
TGATTGAGTTGCTCTGGAAACACCTGCGCCGTAAGGTCACGCATAATCACTTGTTCGCCAGTATTACCGACCTGGTCGCCGCCGTCGAACAGTTCCTAACCGATCTCGACAGCCATCGCGCCGAAGTGCTGTCTGTCATTGGAAATCCCCAATGACTTTTGTGGACTTATTTAGATCTATCCGAAAACTCCGCGTCGCCCTTCTTTGTAGTGACGGCTTCAGCCGTTGGAGTGCGCCCCAACGGCTGAAGCCGTCACTACAAAGAAGAGCGCTGTTCATGCTGAAGGAGGTGATGTTTACTGGCGCAAGCCAAATAAGACAGTGAGTCTGGCATCCGGTCGGTCCTTTCAAGACTGATACGCGACATCGTTGTCAAACAGGAGAGAAGAAGAAAAGATGAACAAGAAGACCCGGCACAATTTGGTGCGTCTGACGGCATTAATGCTACTGGTGTCATTGGTCCTGACGGCGTGTGCAACGCCCGCGGCCCAGGTCATCACGAAAGAGGTGGAGGTCACGCGGGTCGTGGAAGTCGCGGGCACTCCCCAGATTGAAACCGTCGTCGAACAGGTGGTCGTAACGGCAGAGCCGGCGCCCGCCGCCGCGGCGGAACCCGTGACGGCCCTGGGCTTTCCGCGCAGCGAAACGGTATTCGCCCAGCAACTGACGGGGCGCAACGCGACCCCCAGCAACTTCAATTTCTGGGCCGGCTGGCGCCAGCAAGACCGTGGTATGCAGCAGGTCATGAACGAGTCATTGTGGATTGATGACTTCGAAGCCGGGGAGACCATCAACGCCCTGGCCGCCGAGCCGCCGACCTACAGCGACGACTTCAAGACCCTGACGATCAAGATCAAAGACGGCGTCTACTGGAGTGACGGCGTCGAGCTGACCGCCGACGATCTGGCGTTCACCGTTAATTTCATCAAGGCTGCGCCGGCCGCGTCATACAACGCGAGCCTTGCACGCCAGGTAGAGAGCGCCACCGCGACGGATAAAACCACCGTCGAGATCTTGCTCAAAGAACCCAACCCGCGGTTCCACTTCGAGAACTTCTCCGACCTGTGGGGCAGCCTGTGGGTCATGCCCAAGCACGTCTTCGAGCAGTTCATGAACGAAGACGGCACCGTTAAGATGGACGAGTTCTTCGCCTTCGAGTACAACCCGCCCCTGAGCATCGGGCCGTACAAGCTGCACAGCTTCGACCCCGCCGGCTACTGGACGGCATGGGAGAAGCGCGAAGATTGGCAACGCACCCCGACCGGCATGATGTTCGGCGAGCCGAAGCCGAAGTACGTGGTGTTCGTGGACTACGGCGACTTCACGGCGCGCGTGATCGCCATGACGCGGCACGAGGTGGATATGGTTGACCTCGACCTCCCCGCAATCCGGGCCGTGGTCAAGGCCGATTCTTTCGCCCGCGGCTACTTCGCCGATCGTGGCTGGCCCTACATCCAGTCGAACCGGCATCCGGGCGTCGGCGGCGTGGTTTTCAACACCATAAAACCCCCGTTCGACAACCCCGACGTGCGCTGGGCGCTGCAACTGGCGATTGATCCCGTCTCCTACGACATGACCGCCTACGATGGCGCGGCCGCGATGAACCCGCTGCCCATCGTGGTGAACGGGCCGCTGATGAAGGAACCCTACATTGATCCGCTGATGAAGTGGCTGGAGACCTTCACATTGGACCTGGGCAACGGCGAGACCTTCGCCCCGTGGGACCCGACCGCACCCACCCGACTGGTGGAAGAGGCGAACGCACGCGGCTTCGAATTCCCGAACGATCCCGAGCTGATCAAGGAGTCCTTCGGCTACGGCGCATGGAAGTACGACCTTGACGCGTCGGCCAAGCTGCTGAAGAAGAGCGGCTTCACCCAGGACGCAGATGGCAAATGGCTGCTGCCCGACGGCACGCCGTTCCAATTCACTGTCTACACGCAAGATACACCCGGTCGCTGGGCCTATCAGAACGCCCAGGGCGCGTATGTCGAGTGGAAGCGCGCCGGCTTCGACGTGCGCTTTGAGGTAGGCGATCCGGGGCAACTGCGCATCGAGAACGGCCAGTTCGACGTTGCGGGCACGCAGACCCACGGCAGCAACTACCTCGAAAACACCGATCTCTTCCGCACATTCACCGCCTTCGACAGCGCCTACCTGGAACCGGAGCTGGGCAAGCGCCAGTTCGGCCAGCCATCGCGCTGGACCAATGACCGCGTGGACGAGATCCTCAAGCAGATCCAGGAAAGCAACCCGACCGACACCGCAACGCTGCAGCCGATCGGGCTGGAGATGTTGGAGATCTACATCCAGAATCTGCCAGGCATCTCCGCCACGACTTCACTTGATCCCTATGCCGTCTCCAGCTACTACTGGACCGGCTGGCCGAGCGCGGAGAATCACTTCACCGTGCCGTATCATCACTACCCGAACTTCAAGTATCTGTTGACGAAGCTGGAAGCCACGGGCAAATAACGTAACGACCCGACCGGGGCAACCGTGTCCCGATCCTGGCAGCGACCGATAATCTGCGGGCGAGAAGATAACGATACCTTCTCGCTCGCAGAGGTTACTTCTGTTCTGTTAAGCTGGTTTTTGTCACGGTACCGTGAGCGGGTCTACCTACGGACGTTGGTTACGGCTAGACGCCAGCGAAGAATCTCTCGCGACACGAGGCGAGACCCTGCGCTAGAGGCTAACCGCGACGCACTTTGAATGGTTACCCCGCTCAGGGTGACAGCTCAAGAACCGAGCCTGATAGAGTTGTACGATCATTAAGGGGAACGCATGAGATTTCTGAAGACATATCTCATCCCACGACTTTTGCAATGGCTGGGGGTGACCGTCCTGGGGATCACGATGATCTTCTTCCTGCCCCGCCTGATGCCGGTCGGCCCGGTCGAAAGGGCCGTGGCTCAGATTGAGTCCAGGGGCGCTTACATAGATCCCAAAGCCGCCGAGGAGACGATTCAAGCCTTAAAAGAAATGTACGGCCTGGATGAGGGGCTGGCTCAGCAGTATGTGGCCTTCTGGCGCAGGCTCTTCACGGGCGATTTCGGGCCTTCGTTGGTCTCGTTCCCCGTCCCGGTGATGAAGCTGATCGGCGACTCGCTGCCCTGGACCTTCGGCCTGTTGCTCACCACAACCATCATCGTATTCATCGTCGGCAATATATCGGGGGCGATGGCCGGCTATTTCAGGCGGAGCAAGGCGCTTAAAGCCGTTGACACGGGAGCCATGGTGCTGGCCCCTATGCCCTATTACATCGTCGCCCTGGTGCTCATCCTGCTCTTCGCCTATGTGTTTCCCAGGTTCCCCGTCGGGGGCGGATACACCATCGGCAACACGATCGGCTTCACCTGGCCTTTCATCAAGGACGTCTTGCGGCACGCCTTCCTCCCCGCCATGTCCCTGATCCTGCTGGGGGTGGCGACGACACATCAGATCATGCGGCTCATCGTGCAGAACGTCAACGAAGAAGACTACGTGCGCTATGCCAAGATCGGGGCCGTTGACGAAAATACGATCTTCGCGCACTACGTGATGCGCAACGCCATGCTGCCCCAGATCACCCGGTTCGCCCTGGGCTTCGCCGCCCTATTCAGCGGCGCCCTGATTACCGAGGTCGTCTTTGCCTATCCGGGGGTAGGCCAGTTGGCCTATCGCGCCATTCTGGCGTCCGATTATAACCTGCTCATGGGCATTACAACCCTCTCCATCCTCGCGCTCACCACCAGCACTCTGCTGATGGACCTGCTGAACCCGTTGTTTGACCCCAGGATCAGGCTCAAATGAACCAAGAGCAAACCCCATGAAAACACTGAAAGCGCTTTTCAAAGATACGCGTTTCGCCCTGGGCGCGGTGATCATGTTGGTGCTGATCATTCTCGCCCTGCTCTCGTTTTTCTCGCCCTATGACCCCACCGAATGGCGCGTGGTGCCGCAAGACCTGCCGCCCTCGTCCGAGTATTTTCTGGGGACGAACTCGCTGGGCCAGGACGTGTTCTGGGTGCTGACCTTCGCCATCCGCAATTCACTCCTGCTGGCGGTCGTCGCGGCGGCCATTTCCAGGGTCATCGCCCTGATCGTCGGCGTAAGCGCAGGCTACAGCGGCGGCGCGACTGACCGGGTGTTGATGTTCTTCAACGATGGCTTCATGGTGCTGCCCCTCCTGTTGATTCTCGTGCTGCTGGCAATGTTGGTCCAGGAGCGGTTGAACCTGATCGGCATGGCGTTGCTCTTCGGGTTCATGGGTTGGGCATTCGACGCGCGCCTGATTCGCTCACAAATCCTCAGCCTGCGGGAACGGGAGTTCACCTACACCGCGATTCTTTCCGGCACCCCGGCCCACAAGCTGATGTATAACGAATATCTCCTCTTTGTCATGCCGCTGGTCATGGCGACGCTGATCGGCAACATGATCTGGGTCACGGGCATGGAGGTCACGCTGGCCTATCTTGGCCTGACCGATGTGACCATCCCCACCCTGGGCACCATGCTCCACTATGCCCTGAACCATCAAGCGGTGTTGTTGGGCCTGTGGTGGTGGATCTCGGCGCCGATTGCCGTCTCGGTGGCCCTCTTCGTGGCGTTGTACTTGCTCTCGATGAGCATCAGCGAGTACCTCGACCCGCGCGCCCGCATCCAGCGGGTGGGCGCGGCGGCAATCTAAGGGGACACACCTATGTGGGCAGTCAAAGTAGAGCAACTAAGATCGTATTACGTCCTGGATATGTTCGGGGTCAAGAAGATCGTCAAGGCGGTTGACGGCGTTGACCTCGAGCTTCAGGAGAACGAAATCTACGGCCTCGCCGGGGAGAGCGGCTGCGGGAAGACCACCCTCGTGAAGACCCTCTTCGGCGACGTGCAGCCTCCCCTGCGGGTGGTAGACGGCAAGGTCTTGTATCGCGTCGGCGACGAGGTGATAGACCTCTACGCGCTGAAACCGGCGGAGCGCCAGGAGTTGCGCTGGTCATTCATCTCCTACGTGCCCCAGAGCTCGATGAGCAACCTCAACCCGGTCGTCAGGCTGAAAAACACCTTCAGCTACTTCCTCGAGAGTCACGTGCCGCAGGAGGACAAACGCCAGGTGATCGAGCAGGCGCGGCAGCATCTGATCGAGTTGGGGCTGCCGCCCAAGGTGCTGGAGGCGTATCCGCACCAACTTTCGGGGGGCATGCGCCAGCGGGTCGTGATCGCGTTGGCGTCGTTCCTCTCGCCGCGCGCGATGATCACCGACGAGCCGGTGACGGCGCTGGATGTGGTGGTGGCGCGGGGGGTGCTGCAACTCCTTAAGGAAGTGCAGGAGCGCCAGCAGAACGCCGTGGTGATGGTGACGCACGATATGGGCGTGCTGGCGAACATCGCCGACCGCGTCGGCATCATGTACGCCGGAAAGATCATCGAAGAAGCGCGCGTGGAAACGATTTTCAATCAGCCGCTCCATCCCTATACCGGCTACCTGATTAATTCGCTGCCAAAATTCGGGGATAAAGAGATGCGGGAGAGCGCGCCGGGGGCGCCCCCCTCGCTGGTAGACCTGCCCAGCGGTTGCGCGTTTCATCCGCGGTGCAAGTACGCGATGGACATTTGCCGGGAGACAACGCCCGAATATCGGAGCGTGGCAACCGGGCACAAGGTGGCATGCTGGCTGACCGAGGAGAGCTAAAATAGACACTATTCTTGAACTTCAGGATGTGAGCAAGGTTTTCCACATGGGCGGCATGTTCTCCCGGCAGAAGATCACGGCTGTGGACGGTGTCTCGTTTCGCGTCGGCCCCGGTGAGATCTTCGGGCTGGCCGGAGAGAGCGGCTGCGGCAAGAGCACGCTGGCCCGGATGATCCTGGGCTTCGAAGAACCGACTTCGGGTGCGATCATCCACCGCGGGAAAGACGGGCAGCCGGTCGTCGGTAAGAAGGTGTGGCGTACGGCGGGCGTGCAGGCTGTCTTCCAAAACCCATTCGAGACCTTCAACCCGTTGCGGCAGGTGGAAAACTATTTCTTCGAGGCCGTGCACAATTACGGCCTCGCCACGAACCGCACCGATGCCCAGGCGCGCATTGACCGGACCCTGCAACTGGTGGGCATGAACTACGAGGGGATCGCCGGCCGCTATCCTGCCGAGTTTTCCGGCGGGCAACTCCAGCGGGTCTCCATCGCCCGGTCGCTCTTGAACGACCCGACGCTCCTGATCGCGGATGAGCCGGTTTCGATGGTGGACGCCTCGCTGCGCATGTCCATCATGAATCTCTTCCGCGAGTTGGTGGATCGGCTGGGGCTGGGCGTGGTCTACATCACCCACGACCTCGCCACCGCTTACTACGTGTGCAACCGCATCGCCATCATGTTCCGGGGGAACATCGTGGCGATGGGCGACGTGGAAGACGTGCTGATGGAACCCAAACACCCGTATGTCAGGCTGCTGCGAGAATCCATCCCCGAGCCGGACTCTAAAAAGCGCTGGCTGACCAAAGTGCAGCTCTCGGAGAGCGACGCGGATGAGTATCTGCGCGAGGGCTGTAAGTTCGCCGGCCGGTGCCCGCAGGTGATGGACGTTTGCCGGCACAAAATACCGGCGGACCTCTATATTGACGGCGCGCTGGTCAAATGTCACCTGTGGGACGCCGAGGTCATGCAATCCGCGTAATGGGGAGAGAAAGCGCAATGCCAAATCAGAGCGTGATGACCGGGAAAGAGCGGTTGATGGCCTCGCTGCGCGGTGAGGAGACAGACCACGTTTCATGGGCGCCGCTGATTGACCCGTATTACACCGCATGGCTGGCCGCCGAGGGCTATGGCGGCCCCGATGCGCCGAAGGTCGTGGTGGAAGACCGAGAAGGATTGTGGTCGGAGGAGATGGACGCGCTGGATATCCCATATGCCATCCGCCTCGTGGGCGGCGATATCCTGGAGCGGCACTCGCCCACCATCCGCGAGGTGGAAGACGATACCATCACGCGGCGCATCTACGCCCGCGACGGCGCGCAGTTCGAGGTCGTCGAGACGCCGGTAGGAACCCTGACGACCGAGCATCGTTACAGCGAAGTGGGGCATACCCGCTACATCAGCAAATACCCAATTGCGTCGCTGGAAGATATCAAGGTCCACCAGTACGTGATGGAGCACACCCACTACGAAGAAGATTTTGCCGAGTTCAGCGACCGGCGGCGCGTCATCGGCGACGACGGCGTCCCCACCAGCGACGGGCCGCAGTCACCGATCCAGCACTTCTACATGTTCCTGTGCGGCGTACAGGACACCACCTATCTGCTGATTGACCACCCCGCGGAGATGGCTGAGTGTTTTGCAATCATGCACGCGAAACACCTCGAGCAGTACCGCCTGGTGTGCGAAAGCCCGACGGATGTCGTGATTGACTACGAGAACACGTCATCTACCGTGATGAGCCCCGCGTTCTACCGGCAATACAGCGAGCCGTACATCAATGAATACGCCGACATCTGTCACGCTGCGGGCAAGCTGTTCATCACGCACATGTGTGGCAAGCTGGCGGCATTCAATGCGGAGTTGCGGCGCGGACGTCAGGATGGTTTCGATTCGCTCTGCCCGCCGACCACGGGAAATGTGTGGGCGCACGAGGCGCGCGCCAACTGGGGCGAAGACCGGATCATCATCGGCGGCGTGGAACCGGCGGCGCTGGCGCGGATGGATGTGCCGGAAACGCACGCCTATATCACCCGGGTGCTCGACCAGATGCCGACGCTGCGCAGCTTCGTGCTCTCCACCGGCGATGCAACGGCGTATGGCACCCCAGTCGAGAATATCCGCGCCGTCGCGGACGTCGTCGCACACTATCCCTGGAAATGAAGCCCCACGGTATTAACGGTACGCCCTTCCCTTCGTAGTGACGGCTTCAGCCGTTAATCGCCCCCCAACGGCTGAAGCCGTCACTACAAAGAGAAGGCGCGCAGCTTCGGGATAGACGCTGAACCATAGAGGAGCAAAAAGAGCTTTATGAGCCAATCACTGACCAGCAAAGAACGCATCCAACGCATATTCGATCACAAAGACGCCGACCGGGTCCCCATCGCAGACGTGCCGTGGGAGTCCACCATCGCGCGCTGGCATCGCGAGGGCATGCCGCAGGACGTGGAATGGGAAGACTATCTGGAGGTAGATACCATCCGGCACATCCTCCCTGATAACAGTCCGCGCTACCCGATGACGATGATCGAAGCGACCGACGAATATCGCATCTACACCACGCCGTGGGGCGCGACCCGCAAGGACTACTACGACCAGAGCGGGGCGATCGGCTACCTAGACTATGCGCTGAAGGATCGTGATGCATGGGCGAAGGCGAAGGAGCTGATGCAGCCCAGCCGCGACCGCATCCCGTGGGAGATGCTGGCGCGCGAGTACCCGCGCTGGCGCGAGCGCGGCGATTGGGTGATGGGCCTGCTCTGGTTTGGCTTCGAGGTGACCTATTCGCACATGGTGGGCACGCCGCTCTTTATGGCGATGGCCGAAGACCCCGAATGGGTGCATGACATGGTCAACACGATGCTCGACAGCAGCATCGCCATGCTCCAGATGGTGTGGGACGCGGGCTACGAGTTTGACGGCGTGATGTGGTACAACGACATGGGCTTCAAGGGCAAACAGTTCATGTCGGTGCCCATGTATCGCGAACTGTTCAAGCCCGCCGACACACGGGCCGCCGAGTGGGCGCACTCTAAAGGGCTGCCCGTCTATTATCATTCCTGCGGCAACCTGGGGCCGCTGGTCCCTGAGTTGATAGACGCCGGCGTGGATATGCTCAACCCGTTGGAGGTCAAGGCGGGGATGGATCCGCTGGCGCTGAAGGCCCAACACGGCGATAAACTTGCTTTTCACGGCGGCCTGAACGCCCTGTACTACGCAGAACCGGAACTGATGTGGGCGGAGATGGAGCGGCTCATTCCGCAGATGAAGGTGAATGGCGGCTACATCATCGGCACCGATCACTCCATACCCGACAACGTGAGCCTCGACCTCTACCGCGAGTTCGTGGCCCGCGCCAAGGTGTTGGGCCGCTACGACTGATTCCGCTTATCCCCCCAGCCCTTTGTAGTGACGGGGTCGGCCGGTTTTTTTCCCCAAAAAGGGGGGAGCCGTCACAACAAAGGGGCGCCGCGCCGTGTTAAGATCAGAGGGTAAGCAAAATTAACACCCCCACG
>JBBQRS010000155.1:0-9188 GCA_038214535.1 Anaerolineae bacterium | reverse complement strand
ATCGCGTTCGTCTATGAGGGCAAACGCATCGTCACCCCCGCGCTCTCCGGCAGCATCTTGCCGGGCATCACGCGCGATTCGGTGCTGCGGCTCGCGCCCGACCTGGGCTACCCCATGACTGAGGAACGGCTCGACGTGAACGCGGTGCTGGCCGACATCCGTTCGGGGAAAATCACCGAGGCGTTCGGTATCGGCACGGCGGCAGTCATCGCGCCGGTGGGGGCCTTCGGCACGGACGACGAACAGGTGACGGTAGGCGACAACAAACCCGGTCCGGTCGCCACGCATCTCTACAAGGCACTCACCGACATCCAATACGGCCGCGTCGCCGACCCGTATGGGTGGACGTATACGATCAGAGTGTAGCTAATGGCTGATGGCTAATGGCTGATAGTGAATAGAAGAACGCGAAGGGCGATAGACTCCCTTCGCGTTCTTCGCGCTTCGCGACCTTCGCGGCCCTTCGCGTCCTCGTGTTCCAAACACTTCGTGATCCAAACACGACCTTAGCAGATCTTCTCTTTCTGCCAGCGCAGGAGCTCGTCCCACGGGGAGAGTTGCAGATCGTGCTTCGTCCAGTAATATTTCAGTTCGTCGCTGGGCCAGTCCGCGTAGATCTCGTCCCAGGTCGCCACGTCCATGTGCGGGCGCAGCGACTTCTCTTCGACATCCTCATCGGCGGGCTGATAGCGGTAATCCACCGAGAGGCGCACCCGTTCGGGCGTCTCGTTGGGCAGCGACTTGTGTACCGTGCAACTGTTGAAGGTCAACACGTCGCCGGCGCGATAGTTCTCCTGGATCCACGGCAGGTCCACGTCGCAGAGGATCGTTTCCAGCCCGCCCGCGCCTTCTGCCCCCGTCACCGAAAGCACGCCCAGCTTGTGCGAGCGCGGCATCACGGCCAGCCCGCCCAGCGCCAGCGGGATGTCTCCCAACGGCGCCCAGCACGTCCAGACGTTGCGCGTCCCCTGGATGTGAATGAAATCCTGATGGATGGGCGTGGGCCGTGATGCCGGGTTTGGCACCATCAGCCGGGCGATGTTGCGCGGATGCGGCAGCACGGCCTCCCCGAACAGCGTCTCGTACATGCGGATCAGGTCGGGGTGATGCGCCAGCCGGTGGAAGATTTCCACCTTCTGCGTGTCAAGGTACGCCGCCTCGGTAACGCCCGTCCCGCCCCACGCATCCAGGTCGCGCACCGCCTCGGCATTCACGTAACCGTCCATCAGGTCGTGATCGCGCCGGATCCAACCGTAGGCGTTCAACACCTCCAGCAGTTGCCGCCGCACCTCCAGCACGTGCTCGCGCGGCAACAGCCCGCGGAAGAAGAGCACGCCCTCTTCGTCGGCTCGCCGGCGCAATGCTGTTGGATCGCCCAGCAACGGGGTTGAGTCCTCGAAGCCGGTCAGCACCACAGGTTCTTTCGTCTCTTTCGTCGCAGCCATCTTCACTCCCCCTTCTCGGAAACATCTCGCCCGCCAGCAGGTCGTCGGGCTTCAAGCCCAGCGGATCGGTGACCACGTGAGCGGCTCCGCTGTAGGTCGTCGCGGCGTCCATATAGATGATAATGTGCGCCACCCGCGGCACATCGGTATCGTTCGGGCCGGCCATGTGCGGGCAATAGCCGTTGTGGAAGGTACAATCTCCGGCGCGCAGCGGCAGCGTCACACGCGGCTGATAGGCCAGGTCGGGCCACAGCGACATCAAGTCGTCGCTGTCGCTCAGGTCTTGCGGGCGCAGGTCGCGCCGGTTCTGAGCCTCCGGGATGAAGGTCATGCAGCCGCGCTCCACGGGCACGTCCACCAGCGCGATCCAGGCCGAAAGCGCGTGACGCGAATTGCTGTGCGGCCAGAAGGGTTGATCCTGATGATACTCGGTGGGCGCGTGGTTGTGCGGTTGCTTGATGAGTAGATGATCGTGCCAGAGGCGCAGCGGCACGCCCGCGAGTTGCTCCGCGACGGCCGCCACGTTGGGGTGCAGGGTCAGCGCACGGATGGCCTCGCTTTCGCGCCACGCGTTGACAAGTTGGGTGAAAATAGGGCCATTGTAGAGGGGGCGCATCTCATCGGCCAACGCAAGCGCGTCCTGCCGATAGCGTTCCGCCTCCTCCGGCGTGATGATGCCGGGAATCTTGACGAAACCGTCGCGCCGGTAGGCGTCAATCAGTTCATCAGACAGGGTGGCGGCCGTGGTGGTCGTCGGTGCATCGAGCGGCATGGCGTCTCTCCGGATATGGGTTTGCGCTACACATCAAGCGTGGTGCAAGCGTAGCACATAGCGTCCCTGCGCAAAGGAATACACGCTACAAAGCGCCAATTCCCCCCCCCACATTTCCCTGTCTCCCTGTCTACTTGCCGCCTTGTTTCCTTCCCTCCCGTCTCCGTGGTAAACTATCCTATATTTATCTGAATGGATTCTCCCGGAGAAGGAATCATGGAAAACGTGAACCCCTGGGTCTTGCTGGTTGCCGGCGCGCTGCTGGGCTGGCTCGGCGGCTGGCTGATGGAACTGCTCTTTTTCCGCCGCGATGCGGCCACTTCGAGCACCGAGCAGATAGGCCTCCTCACCACGCAACTCACTTCTTGCGAGAGTGAACTCCAAAACCTGCGGCTCACCGCGCCCGCCCGCCCGTCGGCTGACGTGACCGCCTACGAGGCGCAGATCGCCGCCCTGCAAACGCAGAATGCTACGCTGGAGGCCGAACTCAAGCGGCTGCGCGTGGCCCCGATTGCCGCCGCCGCAGCGACCGCGTCGGTCGCCGATTGGGGCGTGAAGACGGCGTCCGTGCCGATATTGGCGGAGTTGCCTGTCGCGCCCGACGATCTCGAAACGCTGGAAGGCATCGGCCCGGTCATAGCCGTCCGCCTGCGCGATGCGGGCGTCACCAATTACGCGCGCCTGGCCAATCTCACCCCCGCCTGGTTGGATGACATGCTCCGTATCCCCGCCTGGCGTCGCCCCGCCTATGACGAATGGATCGCCCAGGCCAGACTGGCCGCGGCGGGAGACGATGCAGCGTTGGCTGTGTTGCAGGCGCAACTGAACTCGCGCCAGGGCGATAACCTGCTGCTGATTTATGGCGTAGGGCCGACCACGGCCGACGCGTTGCGGGCCGCCGGCGTCACATCCTTCGCCGCGCTGGCCGAGGCCGATCCCGACCGGTTACGCGTCATCGCCATCGAAGCGGGCATCCCGAACGCCGACGTGGACGCCTGGATGCGCGAGGCCGGGTTGCGCGCGGCGGGCAAACGCATCGCGCGTAGCCCCCACCTGCGCGAAGTTGCCACGATGATGTCGTGCCCGCAAGACCTCGCGCGCGTGCGCGGCATCGGCGCGGTGCTGGAAAGCAAGCTTTACGCTGCCGGCATCGGCACCTTCTGGGAACTGGCCGGGCTGAGCGATGAAGAATTGGGTCGCATCCTCGAAGCGGACGAGATCCCCGACATCTCGTTGAGCAGCATCAAGTCCTCGGCGCGCCACCTGGCCGAAGACACCGGCACGACCGGCCTCGCCTGGGACGGTACACCGCCCGATGATCTCGAACTGCTGGCGGGCATCGGCGAAACCTACGAGCGCCGGTTGGTTGAGGGCGGCATCTGCACCTATCGCGCGCTGGCCGCCGCCACCGTCGAAGAACTCGAAGCGATCATCAAGCCGCAGGGCTCGGCTCGCCCCGATTACGCAAGCTGGATCGCCCAGGCCAAAGCGCGGGCCGACTGAGGGGGAATGCCATGAAGACCCAACAGCAGACGGAGACCTACACCACGACGACCGAAACACGTGCAAAACAGACGGAGGGTCGCGTCAGGTGGTCGAGGCCGACTGACTTCGCCTGGGGCGGCGGCGCAACCATCCTCACGGCGCTGCTGCTCTGGCTGTTGTTTGGCGCCGGCCCGGCAGGCATCGCCGCGCCGGTCGTCACCGCGCCGCTTCCGGGCGCGATCGTCGCCGCGGACCAGCCGGTGATCGTGGCGGGCAGCGCCGTGCCCAACCAGCGCATCAACATCGTCGGCAATGACCAACCGCTGGGCGACGTCACGACGGGGGCCGACGGCAACTTCAACTATGAACTGACCAACCTCGCACCCGGCGCGTACAATATGGTCGTCAATGCCGTAGATGACGCGGGACAGGAAATCGCCACGTCCGCGCCGGTGACGTTCACGGTCAGTGGGCCGCGGGTGGCCGCCCCGGTCGCCGTCTTGCCGAACGATCAGATGCCGGTGGTGCATCTGCCCGAGGGCGGTCTGACCTTTGATGCGAATGACGCGCGCACGATCTCCGGCGCAGGCGTGCCCGGCTCGCGTATCACGATCCTGAACGGCGCGACCTCCATCGCCGAAACGCTGGTAGACACGGCGGGGAACTGGTCGCTGCAACTGCCGGCGCTCGATCCCGGCGCGTATCGCCTGACCCTGAAGCAGCGCCTGCCCGATGACCAGGAGGCGACGCTGCCCGAACCGTTGGAGGTGTCGTTGGCCGGGCTCAAGGCCCCGCAACTGGTGATGCCGGTGGAGGGCCTGCGGTTTGAGCCCGGCCAACCGATCACGCTGAAAGGCACGGGCGTGCCGGGCGCGACGGTCGCCGTGATGGACGCCGCGGGCAACGTGCTGAGCACGGCCCCTGTAGACGCCGCGGGGATGTGGACGTTGACGCTGCCTGCGCTGGATGCGGGCGACTACACCTGGAACGTGACACAGACCACCGCGGAAGGCCAGGAAGTCGCGATGGCCCGGCCGCTGGCGTTCACCGTCGGCGAATCATCCGTCGCCGCTACCAACACGCCGATAGCGCCCGGCGCGCAACCCGCGGTGACGCGACTCCTGTCGGGCGTGCTGCTCCCTGCGGGGCAGCCGATCAAGCTTGAGGGCACGGGCGCGCCGGGCGCAACCATCATTGTGAGCGACGCAACGGGTCAGCCGCTGGGCAAGGCCGTTGTGGATGCGTTGGGCGCGTGGACGTTGACGCTGCCCGCGCCCGCGACGGGCGACCATCAGTGGACCGTGACGCAGATCACCACCGAGGGCGTCCAGGGGGCGCTGCTCGAACCGTTGGCGATGACCGTCGCCCCGCCTGAGTTCATCCCGCCTGAGGTGACGAAACCGGGGACCGATCTCAACGCCATTGCGGGCGCGACGCTGATGCTGGAAGGCATCGGCCAGCCCGGCGCGGCCATCGCCATCACCGAGGGCGCGACCGTCCTGGCCGAGGTCAAGGTCGGTCCCATCGGCGCGTGGCAAGCGGAGATTACCGGGCTGACGCCCGGCCTCCACCGCCTGAACCTGACGCAGACGACGGAGGACGGGGCGGAGTCCGTCGCCGCGCTGCCCGTCAACGTGACGGTCGTCGCGGCTGCGCCCACATCCACGCCGGGCAGCGCGGCGACGGGCGCGAAGCCTGTTGTCGCACAACCGGCGCAGGTCATCCGCGGCGCGGCGCCCGCCGGCGCGGCGGTCGAGGTGTACGCGGGGGATGCCATGCTGGGCACGGCGGTCGCCGATGCGAATGGGGCGTGGAAGCTGGTCCTGCCCGCCGGCATGTCGTTCAAAGCCAATGAATTGACGCTCAAGGCGCGGAATGCGTCGGGCGCGCCGCTGGGCGAAGGCGAAGCCGGCATCATACTCGATGCCCCGGTGACCCTGCCCGTGACGGGCGGGCGGCGGTAGGGGCTAGGGGCAAGGCGTTCCTTCCACCATCACGCACAATGGAATGTCGCTGGACAGCGATGATAAGTTGGTCGCGTGTGAATCGCCGGGGAACGCCTTGCCCCTACACCATCTTCATTATAAGTAAGGGAAAAGGAATCGCCATGCCGATCGAAGTCTACGAACCCGAACTGAGCGAACTGATTGACCTGTCTGCCGAGCCGGAACTGCTGGCCGATGGCTTCATCTTCACCGAAGGGCCGGTCTGGCTGCCGTCGCGCAGGGCGCTGCTCTTCTCCGACATCCCGGCGGACACCAAGTATCGCTGGTCGCAGGAGGGCGGGGTGGTCGTGCATCGCACGCCCAGCCATTTCTCCAACGGCCACACCATTGACGCCGACGAACGGATCATCGCGTGCGAACACCAATCGCGCCACGTCACCCGCGAGGGGACGGATGGGGCCGTCGAGATCATCGCGGAGTTCTACCGGGGTAAGCGGCTCAACTCGCCGAACGACGTTATCGTCGCGCCCGACGGCTCGATCATCTTCACCGACCCGACCTATGGCCTGAAGAAATCGGAAGAGGGCGGCCCACACGACGCCGAACTCGATTTCCGCGGCGTCTATCGCATCCCGCCGGGCGGCGGCGCGCTGGAACTACTTGTAGACGATTTCACGCAGCCCAACGGGTTGGCGCTCAGCCGCGACGGGCGACGGCTCTACGTCGGCGATTCGGGCGTCGTCCACATCCGCGCCTTCGATGTGACAGAGGACTGGCGGCTGACCGGCGGCGAACTGCTGCTCGACATGCAGCGCGGCGAACCGGGCGCGACCGATGGCTTCAAGGTGGATGAGCGGGGCAACATCTGGTCTACCGGGCAGGGGGGCATCTGGGTGATCGCGCCGTCGGGCGCGGTGCTGGGGCGGATCCTCTTCCCCGAAGTGACGGCGAACTGCAACTGGGGCGAAGATCGACGCACGCTCTACGTCACGGCGTCGCACGGCCTCTATCGCCTCACCCCCCACGTGGCCGGCGTATAAGTTTTTAGCACGCGGAGACGCGGAGATTTTTTCTTCTTTCTTCCGCGTTCTCCGCGTCTCCGCGTGCTAAAGTTTTAGGTTTACGAACGCTACTCAGCCACGGGCACAAGCAGCATGGGTAGGTGCAGCGCGGAGGCGAGGCGCGGCGTCACGCTGCCCGACCAGAAAGCGTCCATGCGGCTCAGGCCGTGCGTGCTGAGGACGAGCAAGTCGGCCCCCGATTGCTGCGCTACTTCGGTGATCACCTTCACCGGGTCGCCCCGCCGAATCGCGGCATGCACTGGCTGCCCCGATTCCAGCAACGCCTCACAATGCCCGCGCAGATACGCTTCGGCCTCGGCCTGTTGCAAATCCAGCAGGGCGCCCGTGACGCCGGGCAGCAGCCGGGCTGTCGCCGCGCGCTCGCCCGACAGCGTGCCCACAGTAGGGATCACCTGCAAGAGATACAGCTCCCCACCGCAACGTTGCGCCAACTCTGCAGCGATGCAAATGCCCTCTTCATGTTCCGGGTTGCCGTCGAGCGGGACGAGAATTTTCCCACATGCGAAATCATTCGTCGCGCCGCCCTCCGGCTGGACAACCAGCACCGGCGTGTGGCCCTGCGCAACCACCTGCTGGGCGATGCTGCCGAAGAGCATCCCCTTCAGCCCGCCGCTGCCGTGTGTGCTCAGCACGATCAGGTCGGGCCGGCCCAACTCGCCCACATGTTCGGTGATGCTCGCGGCCACATCGGCCACCGCGCTGGTGTGGATGTGGGTCGCCACGGGGACGCCAGGCGGAAAGGCGCGCTGCGCGGTTTGCGCCAGGTATGCTTCGGCTTCGGCGGGGTTCGTCAGGTGCCGATCACCGTGTACGGCCCCCGGCGCGTCGCGCTCGATCACGTGCAGCAGCGTCACTTCCGCGCCCAGCGCCTCGGCCATACGCCGTGCGGCGGACAGCGCTGCTTCGGCCAGTTGTGAACCATCCAGGGGCACGAGCAAACTTTTGAACATAGCGGCTACCTCACACACCCACAAACAGGGTTTGATAGAGCAAGAAGAAGTTCAACGCGATAATCAGCCCGGCCACGACCCACGTGATCGCGGTGGTGGCGCGCCGGTTCACCATTGGCCCCATCAGCTTGGCGTCCTTCGTGAACAGGATCAGCGGGACCACCGCGAACGGCAGCCCAAAGCTCAGCACCACCTGACTGATCACCAGCGTCCGCGTGGGGTCCAGCCCCAGGAAGATCACGATCAGCGCCGGGACCATCGTCACCAGCCGGCGCACGATCGCGGGAATTTTGTGTTGCAGGAAGCCCTGCATGATGATCTGCCCGGCCATCGTGCCGACTGCCGATGAGGACAACCCGGCCGCCAGCAACGAGATGCCGAAGAAGATCCTGGCGGCCGAACCGAGCAGCGGCTCGAGCGTCAGGTAGGCGTCTTCAATGGTGCCGATGTCGTGCATCCCGGTGCGGTGAAACGTTGCGGCGGCCATCATCAGCATCGCGGCGTTGATCGCGCCCGCGATGCCCATCGCGATTACCACATCCACCACCTCGAAGCGGAACAGCTTGCGCATCATTTTCGGGTCTTTGACCACCACCCGATCCTGCATCAAGGAGGAATGCAGGAAGATGACGTGCGGCATCACCGTCGCCCCCAGGATGCCCGTCGCCAGCAGCACACTTTCCGGCCCGGCGAACTGCGGCACGACGGCGTGGTAGAGCACCTGGCCCCAGTCAGGCTGGTCGAGGATGGTCTCGATCAGATAGGAAATTGCGATGATGCCGACCAGCGCCGTAATGACGGCCTCCAGCGGGCGGAACCCGTAGCGTTCCAACCCGAGGATAAGGAAGGTCGCGACGGCGGTCAGCAGCCCGGCCAGCCACAGCGGAATGCCGAAGAGCAGATAGAAACCGAGCGCCGCGCCGAGAAACTCGGCCAGGTCGGTCGCGATGGCGACGCCTTCCATCAGCACCCACATCAGGATGACGACCCAGCGCGGGAAGCGGTCGCGGCAGTGTTCGGCTAGGTTCTTGCCCGTGGCAATGCCCAGCTTCGCCGAGAGCGACTGGATGAGCATCGCCATGAGGTTGCTGGCCGTGACCACCCAGAGCAGCATGTAGCCGTACTGCGCGCCGGCGCTGATGTTCGTGGCGAAGTTGCCGGGGTCCATGTAGGCGACGCTGGCGATGAACGCCGGGCCCATGAACGGGAGCAGGCGCGCGAAAAAGCCCTTCTGGGATTGCCCGGATAAGACGGCTTCGGCGGCAGCGGCGGTGTCTCCGCCGGAGCCGGTTGAGCGAGGATCGGGTGCGGCCATGATTCGAATGTCCTATGCCAAGATCAGACTTTGGGTGAGGGAAATATAATGGTACCGTAATTGCTAATTAGCAAGCATTTGGCTGTACCAGAGCGCGATGAGTGATGCATGCACCTTGATCTCGAAGCCCTGGTTGGTGCGTGCACGCAACTGCTGTATGCCCATGCTGGCAAGCTGGCTGTTGGCGGTCTCG
>JBBQRS010000154.1:0-9279 GCA_038214535.1 Anaerolineae bacterium | reverse complement strand
CACGCGACTACACGCCGTTGCTTGCCGAGCTTGCCGCCGCATACGAAGGCCACGCGCCGACCTCCGCCGCGCTGAACCGGCGCGCGTTGGAGGTGATGATAGACGGCGGGAACCACGCGCTGCGGCTGATCCGCCCCTTCCCGCCGCGCATCACGCGCGCGCAGGGCGGCCGGGTATGGGACGAGGATGATAACGAAATTCTCGATTTCTGGCAGGGGCATCACGCCAACCTGCTGGGCCACAACCCGCCGGTGGTGACTGAGGCATTGGCCGCTGCGTTGCAAGACGGTTGGGGTCTGCAAACCGGCTTCACCGACCGATTGCAAATCGAGACGGCCGAGTTGCTGTTGCGGCAGACGGGGGCGGAGCGCGTCCGGTTCACCACCAGCGGCGCGCTGGCGACGATGTACGCGATCTTGCTGGCGCGCGGCTTCACGGGGCGCGAGCTGGTGCTGAAGGTGGGCGGCGGCTGGCACGGCGCGCAACCGTGGGCGCTGAAGGGCGTCCACTTCGAGGATGGCCCGGAGCCGTGGACGGTGGAGAGCGCCGGTCTGCCCGCGGCGCTGACGGGTGAGGTCGCCGTGACGCGCTTCAACGACGCCGACCGGCTTGCGGATGACTTCGCACGCCTGGGCGACCGGATTGCGTGCTTCATCGTCGAGCCGTTCATCGGCGCAGGCGGGTTCATCTTCGCGCAGCCCGAGTATCTGCAGCTGGCCCGTGAGCTGTGCGACCGGCACGGCGCGATCCTGATCTTCGACGAGGTGATCTCCGGGTTCCGCTTCGGCCCGTCCGACCTGGGCAGCCTCTACGGCGTGCGGTCCGATCTCTCCACCTTCGCCAAGATCATCGGCGGCGGGATGCCCGTGGCCGCGGTGGCGGGGCGCGCCGATGTGATGGCGCAGGCGGGGCGCGCGACGGGGCGACGCGTGGGCTTCTCCGGCGGCACCTACTCGGCGCATCCGCTGGCGATGCTCGCCGCGAAGACGCATCTCGAGTACATCGTGGCGCACGCGGAGGAGATTTACCCGCACATCGCCCGACTCGGCGCGGCGATGCGGGCCGGCATCGAGCGGGCGTTCGCCGCGGAGGGCATCCTGGCGCGCTGCACCGGCGAGGGCGACGTGATCGGCGTGGGCAGCTCGGTGGCCGTGCCGCACTTCCCCTATCGCGACGACCTGGCCCTCACCGGGCCGGACGTGGTGAACGATCCCGCGCTGACGGACGTGGCGCTGCGCGACGGGGTGTTCCAGCTCGCCCTGCTGCTGGAGGATGCGCACGTGGTTCACGGGGGCGGCTCGGCCTGCGCCGCGCACACGGACGCGGACATCGCGTGGTTCGAGGAGGCGGTGCGTCGCGCCGCGCGGCGGGTAATGAGGTAACTTTTTCACCACGAAGGAACGAAGAAACGAAGTTTCTATTCTAAAAAACTTCGTTGCTTCGCTCCTTCGTGGTGAATCACCCCGCGAGCAGGGCGGCGAGCGGCGCGCGCAGTTCACGCGGCACGGCAACGATCAGTGCGCCATCCGCCGTCCCTTCAAACAACAGGGCGCGCGCCCGCAGACGCCCCATCACCGTGCTCCAGGCGGTAGACCAGTACTCCATATAGGGCGATTCTTCCAGATCGTGACCGTGGACGGCGGCGAAGGCCTGCCAGTCCATCACGCCGCCGTGATCCAGCACGTCTTGCAGGGCGGCGCGCTCTGCGGGATTGAGTTGCCCGACGAGCCCGGCCAGGAAGACAGGATTGGCATAAACCTGTACCATATAGTCATACAATGCCTGCTTACGCATCCCCGTCACCGATCGGATCACGGTCGCCCTGGCGACGCCGACCATGTCGCCCTTCGTCAGCAACCCGAAGCAATCGGCCAGCGTGGGATCGGCGGCGAGCGGGGCGCGTTGGCGTCGCGTGCGATAGCGCTCGTCCATCTCCGCGAAGCGGCTGCCTGAGAGATCAAACATCTCCGCGAGCTCAAGCTGGGCGATCATGTTGCTGATCCCCACATCGGTGGGATCAATCTCCGACGCGGATCTCAGATACTTGAGCGCGTCACTCACATGCTCTTCGGCGAGGGCGATGCGGGCAAGGACGACCTGATACGCTTTGAAGTTGTATGGCTCCCAATGGGGAGTTTCGGTCAATGGGCGCAGCACGTCTCTGGCGGCCTCGATCTCGTTGCGCGCGAGCAGCCGATGCACCTGGACGCTCAGCGCCGGCACATAGTTGGGGTCAACGGCCAACGCCTGGCTCACAAATGCGTCCGCCCGGGTCGTATCGTCGCGCGCGTCGTAAATAAGCGCCAGGTTGACCAGGGCTTCCTTCATGTTCGGGGCCAGTTCCAGCGCGCGCAGATAGCTGCGCTCGGCCAGTTCCGGCCGGCCATTTCCATAGTGGGTGACGCCCTCGTCAAGCGCCTCGAGCGCGGCTTCGGGGTAGTCGGGTTCGCCGGTCGAGGAAATCTCAGCGGTGATGAGTTTGATGGTCTGTGGTTTGCCGTCCACCCATAATTCCACCGTCTCACCGGGCGCATAGACGCCGGCTTCTTGCAGGAGGTAGAGCGCCTGCATACGGTCTGGCGTGTCCCCCTCTTGCCCGAGCGCGAAGGCGCGGAGCATCTCCAGGGATTCGGGCGTCGCCATCCGGCGCAAGACGTCGAGAAAGGCCTGCCGCTCGTCGCGGCCGGCTTGCTCCTCGTATAGCATCTTCTGCACGGCCAGCGGCGCCATGGGAAAGCGCGTCAGGAAATCCTTCCAGGCGCGCGCCTCGCTGTGTGCATCCCGGAAGTCGCGCTTGATGATCTCCGTGAGTTCCGCGAATGCATCGAGAGGAATCCAATCGCTGTAGTGGGTGTAACTGTAGCGTGTGGCGATGCCCCGACCCGGTTTCTTCGCGCGCAGCGCGTTCAACGAATCATCCACGATCAGATTGGACTCGCCCAACTCGATGGCGCGCTCGAGCCGTGAGATCGCCTGCCGGCGCTGCCCCAGGCTGGCGGCGGCGATCCCCCAGTAGAGATACAGCGCGCCGGACGCATCCTTGAAGTCGCGGTCGAGGCGCCGGCAGAACCGGTCTATCGCCGCATCGCGATCCAAGAGCCCTAACCCTTCGAGGCGTTTTATCTCGGATTCCAGGTTGTCGGTGATCGGCAATGCCTCCAGGCGGTCGCCATAGGCTTCCGCCTGCGCCCGGTTGCCCAGCGCAATGCTGAGCCGCACGCCGTTCGTCAGCGCATGGACGTTATCCGGCTCACATTCGCTCAGCACGAATTCCACTTCGCGCGCCGCCTCAACCGGGCGACCGAGCATGAAGAGGGCCAGCGAAAGGTTGTTGCGGGGCAGAGGCCACCGAGGGACCAGCGTCGTGGCCTGCCGCGCGTGGCGGGCTGCCTCGGCCCAGCGGCCCTCATCCGCGGCCCACTGCCCCTCGTCCAGCGCGTAGCCTGCGTTCTCCGCCTGCTTGAGGTTGGACGCCCCGTAATCGGTCACCAACTCCTCTTGACCGAGACGGTATTCCTCTTCGAGTTCGCGCATCATCGCGTAGGCGGCGTGGTCCGACTGCGCCGTGCGCAGCCAGGCCGTGCGCGTCCGGTGCGCTATGCTGAGGTAGCCGGCGCCCAGGTATACGATGGTGGCGAGCATTTGGAGTTCCGCATCAGCCGGTTGGCGATCCAGCGCCGCGCGTGCGTGGACCGCTGCAGTGTGAAAGTCACCCAGCGCCATGGCTGTGGAGGCCATCACCGCATGGTACTTCGGACTCCGGTCGAATCGCGGCAGATTCTCTTCGAGCAGATCCAAGGCTTCGGGAAGGCGACCTTCTTCGATCAACGCCTGCGCGCGCGCAAGGGTCTGTTCGAGGAGCGCATTCCGGCTCATGCCGCCCTCTTTCCGAATGGCAGGGACGATGGGTCGTCGCTTTTTGGGACTCATGTACACCTCCGTAACGCACTGACTGCGCCCATTTTACCCGGTTCCTTGTTTCCTTGTCTACTTGCTTACCATCTCCGTGATACGCCGCACGCGCTCGATCTCTGCGCCGGGCATCACGTTGTCGGCCACGCCGAGGATGAACGCGGCGCCGTCGCCCACCACCTCGAAGATCTCGCGCACGTAGGCCTCGAACTCGGCGTCGGAGAATTGCGGTTCGAGGATCACCGACGGCACGCCGCCCCAGATGATCACGCGGTCGCCCCAGGCGGCGCGCGCCTCGGCCAGCGTGGTGGGGACCATTGGCGCGGTGACGAAGCACTCGGCCATGCCGAAGCCCGCCGCCTCGATGCGCGTCAGGATGTGGCGCGTGTCGTTGTCGGCGTGGAGCGCCAGCGTCTTGCCGCGCGACCGCAGCAGCGCCGACAGGTCGCGGTAATAGGGCAGGATGTAGCGGTCATAGAGGCGCGGCGGGGTCATCTGGCTGGAGTGGTGGACGCCGTGCAGGATGAGCTGCGCGGGCGAGTCGGCCAGGATCGGCCAGACTACCCGGCGATCATACTCATCCAGCGCGGCCAGCAACTGCTCGACCTCGTCGCGATAGTCGCTCAGGTGATAGAAGGCGTTGTTATAGCCGACCAGCTCGCGCATCCAGCGGTGAAAGGGGCAGTCGCCCACCTGCACCATCGGATAGCCCTCATCGCCGATCTGCGCGTCGTAGGCCGTGTAGTCGGCATAGGCGGGGACGTACTTCGTGTGCGTCAAAATATATTCGACGATGGGGTAGTCGGCGGCGGTCTTGAGCCAGAACCCGGCCTGCATGTCCTCGATGCCGGCGGCGTGCAGCTCGGCGCTGCGCCGGTGCAGCGTGCTGACGGTCCCCAGCGGCGTGACGGTCTCGGTGCGCCGTTCGGTGGGGCTGATCTGCCGTTCGCGGGCCGTCACGTCCGCGGGCAGGCGCGTGGTGAATACCCGCCCGTCGCGCGCGGGCGTCCCCACGCCCAGGTCGCGCTCGACCTCGCGCAGGGTCATGCCGCGGTAGCGGTCGGGCAGCGTCCCCGCGCGGGCGTGTGCGTTATACCACAGCAGCAGCCGCGGGATCCACGGCATGCGGTCGGGCCGCCGCCCGGCGAGGACGGCAAGGATGCGTTCGCGGTCGGTCATGGCGCGCCTCCGGCGGTGAGATGGTTGCGCGCTATTGTACCACGATAAGGCGGAGGAGCGGAGGAGCGGAGGGGCGGAGGGGCGGAGGAGACGGCCAACACGGATTTTCGCCCGGATTCACGGATGGTTGTTGCGCGCGTTCCCTATCTACTTGTCTCCTTGTCTCCTCACATCATTGACGCCGCGGCGCGGGTTTGGTATGATGACAACCAATCTTGCAACCGCGATCACAGTGTTGTGGAGGATGTTGAAATGACCTCATTCATTGCCGGGATGCACCCTGATCCGCGCGTCCGCCAGCCGCAGTTGAACGAACTCATCGAAACAGTTCACCGCGTCGCAGATGAAGGGCAGGGCGAGATCGTTTTCCTCGCGGGTCCGCCGGAGAGCGGACGGAGCGCGACGCTTGTCGCGCTTGCCGAGGCGTTGAGCGCCGATAAGCGCCGGATCGCCGTGGTTGCGGGCAGACTTGAAGGCGGCAACTATCAACCTCTCAACGTGGACGATCACAAGTATACGCAATGGGTGAGCGTTATCGGTGAGTTGCTGGCTGTTCCTGCGTTTTTCACCGATCCACTGACCGGCCCGATCATGGGCTGCATCGCCCAACTGCTTCAGGCGGGCGCGGCCTCCTGGGATTCATTTCGGTCTGAAGCAAAAGCTGACTTGCAGCGTGATAGTGATCCCGCGTTGGTTCTGAAACGATATTTGCGCCGCGCCGCCGAACGCCGCCCCGTGGTTCTCATCCTCGATGGCCTTGACGAAGCCAACTCCCGCTTCCTCATCACACTTTTGCTGACCTCAACTCATGAATTGATCCTCGACCGCCGGTTGTTGATCGTCGCCGGGATGGACGGCCCTGCCGTGTTGGGTAAACAAGAAGAGGGCGAATCGCCCGCTCTTCAAGTAGCAAGAAGCTTGCTGAACCGTAGGCTGGCGCGCTGGTTGCCGCTGTCGCCGTTCACGCGTGACGACATTGCGGCCTGGCTTGGCCCGGCAGATTCGAGACTCGTTTCACATCTGCACGCCATCAGCGGCGGCAATCCAGAATATCTCGCTGAGTTGTGGGACGACTTATATAAGGGTGGCATGATCCAGCCGCACCTGGACACCTACCGCTGGGAGGCGGCGCACGGCTATGAACTGTCTGCGCTGGGCACGATAGAGGATATCATGGGCCTGCGCTTACAGGATCGCCTCGACGAAGAAGACCCCGATGAGTTCGACAACGTGCGTCATATCCTTGCGGTCGCCGCGCTGGAGGGTGAGATGTTCACCGCCGCGCCGGTAGCACAAACCCTTGGCATAGATGAAGACGAGCTGATTGACTTCTTCGACGACGCGCTGCTGAGCGACGAGAGCGGAACCCTCGGAGTGCTGGAAGAGGCCGATGGAGTCACGATCCCCGGCTACGAAGAAGACCACTGTCTGTGGCGCTACCGGTTCGTCTCCCCGTTGTTCCGTTATGTGCTCTACCGTGATGCGCTTATTCCCGAAGGTCGCGTCGCGGTGTCGTTGGCGCTTGCGGAAAACCTTGAAGCGGCATATGGCGCGCAGGTGAGCGTTGTCGCGCATGAAGTTGCGCGCTTGTTCGCTGAGGGCGGCAACCCTGCCCGCGCCCGGCACTTCAGGGAAATGGCATACAATGTCGGTACGGCTGAAACACACTATATGATAGCGCAGCAACTGATGGCTGCGGACAAAGACGATTGGGGTCCGGCAGAGCATGTCATGGCGGCGGTGCAACTCAATGACGCGGTTGACGTGATGCAATTTGTCCATCCCTATGCCGTCACACTGGCGGTCGCTCAAGCGGCCCTGCTGTCGGCGCAAACAGCGCCCAATACTTACCAGGAAGGCAGTGCATGGCTTCAGATGGGTCGCCTGTATTCCAGTCTTGGACAGGATGAACAGGCGCTTGAATGCCTGGAACAGAAGGCGTTGGTATGTTTTCGCACGTGCGGCGCGCAGCAGGGCGAGGCGGTGACGCAGGGCAAGATTGCGGACATCTTGCAGGCGCGCGGGGAGTTGGACGAAGCGCTGCGCATTTTGCAGGAGGATGTTCTGATTGCGTTCCAACGGCTGGGGGCTGTGCGGTCGGTGGCGGTGACGCAGGGCAAGATTGCGGACATCTTGCAGGCGCGCGGGGAGTTGGACGAAGCGCTGCGCATTTTGCAGGAGGTGGAACTGCCGGTGTATGCGCGGCTGGGGGCTGTGCTGGAGGAGGCGCAAACGTGGGGCCGGATTGCGGACATCTTGCAGGCGCGCGGGGAGTTGGACGAAGCGCTGCGCATCCGGCGGGAGGTGGAACTGCCGGTGTATGCGCGGCTGGGGAATGTGCGGTCGGTGGCGGTGACGCAGGGCAAGATTGCGGACATCTTGCAGGCGCGCGGGGAGTTGGACGAAGCGCTGCGCATTTTGCAGGAGGATGTTCTGATTGCGTTCCAACGGCTGGGGGATGTGCGGTCGGTGGCGGTGACGCAGGGCAAGATTGCGGACATCCTGGCGGCGCGCGGGGAGTTGGATGAGGCGCTGCGCATCCTGCGCGAGGTGGCGTTACCAGCCTTCGAGCGGCTGGGGGATGTGCGGTCGCTCCTGGTGGGACGCGCCAATATCGCCATCTTGTTGCTGCGGCGCGGCGCGCCCGGCGATCGGGAGGAAGCGATCGGGCTGCTCCATCTCGCGCTGGAGGATGCCCGGCGGCTCCAACTGCCCCGCGAGATCGGGCAGATCGAGCGAATACTGGCGCAGGTGGAAGCCCCCGGACCGCGATAGTCACGAAAGGGCACGAAAGACGCGAAAGCCCTTTCGCGTTTTTCGCGCCCTTTCGTGTCTTTCGTGGTCCGCACGTCGCCGCGCATCGGAAGATGCGGGGCTGGGTGAGGGGTGGGACGCCTTGCTCCTACGATAATCTCACCACGGGGGCACGGAGGGCATGGGGGAAGATTTTTTCTCTGCCCTTCGTAGCTATCTTCCCCACAACGATTCAACTACGGCGTCGCGGGATAGCTCAAAATGGTCGGCGACTTCGCGGAGGATGCCGTTAAGCGTGCCGATACGCAGGGGTTTGTGGGCGGGAATAGTGATGTGGTGTTCGCCGCCGCGCCGGGTCGTTAACCGGATGTGGCTGCCAGACTGGCGCGTGACTTCATAGCCGTAAGCCCGCAACAGGATAACGAGTTGCTCGCCTTCTACATCGCGCGGCAGCCTCATGCGGCCAGCACTTCCTGACGTACCATGTGCAATCGCACGATGGAAGGCCGCTCGTCGTCGTCGAAGTGGCAACGGACGGCATCCTGGACTGCGCCGCGCAGTTCCTCCCAGGTGTCCGCTTCGGTGAAAATCGCCTCACCGAGGGCGTGAGCGGTATAGCCCCCCTCGGGCGCTTCTTCCACGACAAAGATAATTTCACGAGCCATACGCGTTCCTCCTGATATTTCCTGTCGAGCATTATAGGTTGCCGCCCGGTTCGCGTCAAGCCGTTTGTTTGCGGCCGGGGAATTCCAAATGTACCCGGAGTCGAGGCTTCAGCCGATTGTGCACGTGACGCCTGTTGCCGCAAAAACCGGCTAAAGCCTCCAGTCCAGTGCCTCCTTTCTTCGCTCCTTCGTGGTGACAATTCTCTCCGTGGTGAACGCATTGACGCCCCTTCGCGCGTTTGTTATGATGATGCATCATGCCATCACTCTCAACCCCCGAAACTCTCGAACTGAAGCGGCTGGCCGGCGAGCAGGACGCGCAGGCCGCATATGCGGTGACGCTGCTGCGCCCGAAGGCGCCGCTGGCGGCGCTGCTGGCCGCGCTGGCGGTGCTGGAACGCAACCCGGAACCGGACGCGCGGCCGGGGCTGCTCGCGGTCTACGCGCACTATGACGCCAACGGGCCGCGCCGCGATGCGGGGTGCAACATCCGCCGGGCGATCATCGCCGCGTTGCGCCCGGTCGCGCTGCCCGCCGATGTCCCGCTGCTGCTGCGCGCGGTGACCACGGTCGAGCGGACCCCGCCGGGGTTCCGGGATGAGGCGTTCGCGTTGCGCGCGACGGCGCTGGTCGCGCTGACCCACCTCGATGACGAACTGGCGGGCTATCATGCGGCGCGCCTGCTGGGCGACCCCAACGCCGATGAGATGTCGGGCGAGCCGTGCCTGACGGCGGCGCGGGCGCTGGCGAGCATGGGGAAGTTGTTACC
>JBBQRS010000153.1:0-9620 GCA_038214535.1 Anaerolineae bacterium | reverse complement strand
GTCGTGCCGCTGTCGGGCGGCAAATCGCTGGATCAGAAGCCGGAATGGCTCGATCTCCTCCAACGGGCGCGCGAAGAGGGCCATGAGCTGCAACTCCATGCGCTGGATCACAGCATGTTCGAATTTGGCGAGCTGCCCGGTTTCATGCTCGACATTATCCCCGACGCGAAGGCGCGCTGGCAGCGTGAGCCGGAGGTGATTCAGGCGGAACATTCCGTCGCCAATATGGGCGCCAAACTGGATCGGGGGGGAGCGATTTTCGAGCGGGCGCTGGGGTTCGAGCCGAAGGGCTTTCGCGGGCCGTGCCTTTCGATGTGCGACGCGACCTATCAGGCGCTGGCCGACCGCGACTTCGTCTGGAGCTCGAACCTGGTGGTTAATCCGATGGGCTGGCGCTACATCAACAAGGACTACGACGCCGACGAACCATGGCAGCCGGACATCCCACCGCGTCCCTTCCGCTACAAATCGGGGTTGGTTGAAGTGCCGATGCTTTCAGAGTATACGTGGTATCTGAAAGATGAAGACATCGAGCGCCAATTCGAGTTAGTCAAGTCTGATTTCGACCGTGTGCACCAATCCGGCGATCCGTTCGTATCGCTGTCGCACTACTATGCGATGACGGGCGAGTGGGCCGCAGGGTTGCGCGTGTATGAGCGGCTGATTGACTATGCTTCCAGCATGGGAAGTCTCAAGTTCTGCACGCTCAGTCAACTGGTAGACCAGGCGGAAGCCGGAGGAGCGTTATGACGGAAAAGACAGTCGGGATTGGTGTGATCGGCACAGGGATGGGCGCAAATCTGCTCTACGTGAATCGGGAACCGGAATCGCGACTCGAAGTGAGGGCGCTCTGTGCGACCGATGCAGACCGGGCGGGGCGGCTGGCCTCGGAATGGGAGTTACCCTTCTGGACGACCGACTATCGCGACCTTCTCACACGGGACGACATCCAGGTGATCGGGGTCTTCTCGCCCGACCCACTGCACGCCGAGCACGCGCTGGCGGCGTTGAACGCCGGTAAGCATGTGGTCTGCACCAAGCCGATGTGCACCCGCGTCGAGGATGCCGTCGCGCTGGTCGAGGCGGTAGATCACACGGGGTTGACCTTCCTGGTGGGGCAGACCATGCGCTTCGGGACGGAATTTTCCGAGGCGAAGCGGCTGTATGACGCGGGCGAGTTGGGCGAGATGATCTTCGCCGAGGCGCACTACGTCCACGATGCGCGCACTTTCTTTCCCGGCACGCCGTGGCGGCAGACCATGCCGCAAGATCTGATGTATGGCGGCGCGAGCCATCCGATTGATGTGCTGCGGTGGTTTCTGGGCGACGTGGTGGAAGTGCAAGCTTATGGCCGCAAGAGCGGGTTGATCCCCGATTATCCCTATGAAGATACCTATCTGATCAATCTGCGCTTCGCGAGCGGCCCGGTCGCCCGCGTGCTGGGGGCCTACGGGTTGGTGCATCCGCCCATGCCCATGATGGGGCTGGGTCTCTTCGGCAGCCAGGCCAGCCTGATGGCAGATTTCACCGATCAGGAAGCCGGTCATTTGAAGGTCAACTTCGATAGCGCGACCGGCCGCGCGCCGATCAACCGCACGGTCGAGCCGGAGACCGAAGGTGAGCTGGGCCATGCCGCCGGGGTGCTGCGCTATTTGCAGCATTTCGAGGCGTGCCTGTTCGATGGCGTTGCTCCCTCTCCCGGCGTGCGCGACGGCGCCGGTTCGGTGGCGGCCTGTGCGGCTGCGTGGGAATCTATTCGAACGGGCCAACCCGTGCGCCCGTTCAACAACTTCTAGCCTGGAGGAATGCTTTATGCCTGTTTATGGACAAGAAGAGATTGCGAACCTGACGAAGGTGATCGAGAGCGGCTGGTTTTGTGATAAGCCGGACGGCTTCATGGATCAGTTCCGCGCGGATTTCGCCGCAGCGATGGGCGTCCGTCACGCGATCACGGGCGCGACGGCGATGTTGCTGATGCAAGCGATCCCCGGCGCCATCGGCGCGGGCGCGGGCGACGAGATCATCTGCGACCCGGTGGTGCAGTTTCACGCCATTGCCTGTTTACATAACAATATCATCCCCGTGTGGGCCGACGTCCGCCCCGACAACTTCCTGATGGACCCCGATTCGGTGGAGCAGAAGATCACCGAGCGCACGAAAGCCATCTGGGTGACGCACCTATGGGGGTACGCGGCGGAGGTGGATCGTCTGCGTGAAATCGCCGACCGGCACGGGATCTATCTGCTGGAAGACTGCGCCCACGCGACGCTTGGCGAGTATAAGGGTCGCAAGCTGGGCACCTGGGGCCACGTAGGAACCTATTCGTTCAATATGTTCAAGCAGCTTGCCCTGGGCGAGGGCGGCATGGCGATCACGGATGATGATACGCTGGCGGATGAGATTAACAAGCGCATCATCTTCGGTGAAAGCCCCGAAGTGCTGTCGTCCAACTATCGCATGACGGAATTTCAGGCCGCGGTCGGCGTGGCGCAACTCAAGAAAATTCCGGGCTATCTGGCGCAATATACCGAGGGCGGCAAGTTGCTCGACGCGGCGATTGCCGATTGCGATTGGCTGGACGCACGCGTGGCGCTGGAGGGCAACGTCGTCGCGCCGTACTTCTGGAGTTGCCTGTTCCACGGCGAGCGGGCCGGGGTTGATTATGCGGTCTTCAAGGCGGCGCTGCGGCAGGCGGGCGGCGGGTTCGGCACGGGGTTCCTCCAGGTGCCGGCGTACATGTACGCGATTTTCCGCAACCCGAACGCCTACGGCAACAAAGGCTGCCCGTACAATTGTCACCTGTATACGGGCACGGTAGACTGGAAGGCGGGCCTGTGCCCGGTGGCCGAAGATGTGATCCCGCGCCTCGTCCACACGAACGTGATGGTCTCGCTGGAAAAGTCCGCTGAAAACGCGGCTATCTTGCGTAAGGCCATTGCCCTGGCCGAAAGCGGCGAAGTGCAACCGCTCACCTACACCGACATAGACAACCGTGTGCTGGAAGCGGTTAAGCGGGGCGGCCAACTCGAACCGATCGAAGTGGTGCAGGCCTTTGACGATCAGGGCTGGGAGCATTTCGACGAGCACGGTATGTGGATGGTGATGGAGAACCTGCGCGACCGCTACCCCTACCGGCTTTCCCACGCCGGGCCGCGCAAGTTTGCCTATCACGATCTGAGTTGATGGCTGCGATCTCAATTTGATAACTCAGGGTGCAGTTAAGTATCTCCTGCACCCTGTTGCTGCATGCTGCAAGGAGCAAACTCATGCGGGCAGGAATGGTTGGTCTTGCCGGGTTGTACTGGCCGATGACTCTCGGACGCGCGCTGCACGTGCATTCAGACGTGCAGTTTCTGGGCGCCGCCACGCTGGGCGTGGATGACCGCGCGATCCTCGAGATGCTGGGCATGACGCCGGCGGAGTATGCCGAACGGTTCGGCCTGCGTCTCTATGAAGACGCCGAGGCAATGGTCGTCGGGGAGAAACTCGATACCGTCGCGCTCATCACCCCGCACACGGAACACGCCATGTGGGCCGAACGCATGGCGCAACTCGGCGTCAATATCTTCATCCCGAAGACCTTCGCCACGAGCCTTGCCGACGCGGAGCGCATTGTCGAGGCCCAGCAGCGCTATGACGTGAAGATCGCCTCCGGCCCCAGCGCCCGCTTCCTGCCGGCCATGGTGGCTGCACACCAGGCCGTGCAGGCCGGGCGCATCGGCAAACCCTTTTCGATGCGGCTGTGCCACCACCACGGCACGCTGGACGTGTTTCACGCCAACGACTGGTATCGCAACCCGGAGGAAGGTGGGCCGGAGCTTTCGCTGGGTTGGTATGGCATTGACCTGGTGCAACACCTGATGGACGAGCCGGTGCAGACGGTCTACGCGCAATACGGCAACTATACGACGCCCGACAGCCCCTTCATGGACTGCGGCCGGATCGAAATGCGGCTTGCCTCAGGCGGGCAGGCCGCGTTCGATATGTATTTCTGTAACCGCGTGGCCTATCCTTCGTGGCAGATGGAGATCGTGGGGCCGGAAGGCGTCATCAGCATCCACCGCGCCGCCGAAGATTCCAACACGGTGGTCGTCGCCCTGGATGGGCCGGACGGCCATGCGACGCTGCCGCTGCCTGAGCACGCGCCCAACTGGGAGAGCTTCTGGATTGACGACTTCCTGGCCGGGACGCGGCCCGCCATTCTGGCCGAAGACGCGGCGGAAATCACCCGTATCTCACTCGCCGCGCGCGAATCGGCTGCGACCGGCGCGCCGGTAATGCTGTAATGCGCCGGCGATGCACCCATGACGGATGATCTGACGGACCTGGGGCATGGGTTGGTGATGCGCAGCGTGCGCGACGAACGCGACGTCGAGCCATATGTTGCGTTGCACACGGAGATCGTGAGTGGGGGTGAAGGGCGCACGTGCAGGGAACTTTTGACGTGCCATCCCGGAATGGGCCATGATGACTTCACGATTGTCGAGGATCGGGCGACCGGCCGGACCATCGCGACGATTTGTCTCATTCCCTGGGAGTGTCGGTTCGAAGGCATCGCGCTGCGCGCCGCCATGCTGGAAATGGTGGTGACACATCCCGATTATCGGCGGCGCGGCCTGGTGCGGGCCATGATCGAGCGCTTTCACCGCGTGACCGCGGCGCGCGGTTTCGACTTGTGCTTGATCGAGGGCATCCCGTACTACTATCGCCAATTCGGCTACGCCTATGCGGTTGACCATCGCTCTTATGACACCCTCGCCGCGAGCGCGATTCCGCCCGGAACCCGTGAAGCGCGACAACGCCATACCTTTAGACCCGCATCTGCCGCCGACGCGCCGGTTCTCACCAAGTTGTATCAAGATGCGATGAACCCGGTTATGTTTCACGTCGAGCGAGATGCTGCCTACTGGCGTTACCTGCTGGAGCGCGCCTGTTTCCCCGTGCAACTGGTGATAGATCAAAACACGGGGCAGGCCGTCGGTTACGTCGTGGTTCCCCCGACCAACGGCGGGGGCGCCCTCACCGTCATCGAAAGCGCAGTCACCGGCCATGAAGCTGGTATGGCGGTGCTGCGCCGGTTGCGCGCCGCGACGGACGGCGTTCTAAATCTGGCCTGGCCTCAGTCCGGCGATCTGATTCAGGCCGCGCGCAGCCTGGGGAGCCAGCCCAGGCCAACCTACCAGTGGTTGTTTCGCATTCCAGACTCCGCGGCCTTCCTGACCAGAATCGGCCCGGCCCTTGAGCGTCGTCTGGCGGCCTCAGATTGCGCCGGCTTGACGGGCGCGATCACGATCAATCTGTTCCGCGAGGCGTTCCGGTTGCGTTTCGTGGAGGGAAAGCTGCTCGCCGTGGAAGCCATCGGCTTCGTGGATTCCTCGATGGGCGCCGACGGCGGCGATCTCTGTATCCCGCCGGATGCCTTCGTGCGTCTGGCGCTGGGCTATCGCGGGCTTGCTGCGCTGTGGGATGCCTGGCCCGATATCGTCGTCCGTGCGGAGCGTCGCCACTTGCTCGATATCCTGTTCCCGGAACTCACGTCATACCTCTGTACGCCGTATTTTTATCTTGGTCCGCTCTGAGAGGGTACACATGAACAGCATCATCACTCAACTACAAGACCGTGTGAACGCCGAAAACGTCTTCCGCCAGGCGCTGGAACTGGTTGCCATTCCCAGCCCTACGGGTGACTCACATGCCGTCGCCGAGTACTACGCCGCCTGTTTGCGCGAGTTGGGTCTCGAAGTCCAGTTTGATGAGGATATCCCCGGCTCGCCCAGCGTTATCGCCTATGTGGAGGGCGCGCGCCCCGGCCCGACGCTGGAACTGGCCGGTCACCTGGACGTGATCCCCGTCGAGCAGGAGCCGCCCTACATTCAGGATGGCGTGCTCTACGGGCGCGGGGCGTGCGATATGAAGGGGCCGCTGGCCGCGGTTCTGGAAACCGTGCGCGTGATGCTGGGTGTGCGCGATCAGATGCAGGGTCGGTTGATGGTGTGCGCCTATGGGTTGCACGAGGCCCCGCTGGGGCGGGCGCAAAGTCTGTTGCGTCTCATCGAGCGCGGCATCCTGGGCGATTCTGTGATTTGCGTAGAGGGACCGGTTGATGCCGTCGCCATCACCGGTCGGGGGATGAGCACCTACGAAATCCTGATTGATCGTCCCGGTGAGCCGCTCCACGAGTTGCAGGCGCCGGTGGATCTACCGCATCCGCTGCTGGTAGGGTTGGATGTGGCCGCTATGTTGCGCGCCTGGGCCGCTGAATTGCACGCCGGGCCTTCGCTACCCTATGTAGGAACCGAATCGCTCTTCATCGGGCAGTTTGAAAGCGGCGATTTTTACAATCGTGTGCCGACGCAATGTCGCATTGTCGGTACGCGCCGATATGCGCCGCAGCGCCGTTTCCCCGAAATCCAGGCCGAGTTCGAAGCGAGACTGGATGCCATCCGCCGGACGACCCCGGCGACAATCCGGCTCGATCTGGTCAAGACGAAGGACGGCTTTCTGACCGCAGAGGATGAGCCTGCGGTTCAAGCGTTGCAGGCTGCTTATCAGGCGACGACGGAACAACAGCTGCCGCTGGCAGCCTTCTCCGCCGTAGGCGACGCCTCGAACTTTGCCAACGAGGGCGGTCTGCCCGCCGTGTATTATGGGTGCGGGTTGGAACGTGCCCACGCCACGCCGGAGTACGTAAGCCTGTCACAACTTGAGTTGCAGGCGCGCGTCCTGACGGGCGCGGCGGCCCGCTATCTGGGCGTGGCGGCAAGCTCGTAAAACTCTGAAAATTTATCCGAATACTCCCAGATCATCACGTCTTTCCCCTTCGTAGCCTGACCAGCCATTTCGTAGTGACGGCTTCAGCCGGTGTATTGCCCTCAACGGCTGTAGCCGTCACTACGAAGAAGAGAGACGCGCGATGTCAGATCAGCGTTGATGCTCCTGCCGGAGCTCAATCTGCGTCCATCCGCGCTCGTCCGCGTCCCATTTTTGGGTTAGATTATTAGAATTCTTCACCGACCCTGGACCAGTTTGCATTGTGGCGTAAGTGGAACTATAATGGAGAAGTTATCGGGGAGTGGCGCAGACAGGTAGCGCGCACGGTTCGGGTCCGTGAGGCCGGAGGTTCAAATCCTCTCTCCCCGACTTTGACCACACGGGTTGGCGATTTGACCACCCGTGTGGTTTTTGGTTAAGCGACCTTCGTTACCTCAGACCTCACGGCTCGATAATCTCTCGGTCACCCTCCAGGACAAAAAAACGCCGCCCTCGGTTATCGGCATTCATGTCCAAAGAGGAGATCTCATGGTGAAGCCGAAGGTTACTGCGACCTCGCAAGTTATTCTCCGTACGCGTCACAGCCAGGAGGAACACCGTGAAGATTGTTAAAGACCTCGCGCAACTGGACTGGGTATTGGCCGGGCTGACCCCGAACCACGGGCAGTTCCGCCGATTGGAGGACATCCGTACCATGCCCGGCCTGGAAGTGCTGCCGGTACGCGGCCATGTGCCGGGGTCTGTGCAGGGCAGCCTACGCGCCGCGGGGCTGCTCCCCGACTGGAACATCGGTCTCAACGGTCGCGCGTGTGAGTGGGTCGAGCATCGCCAGTGGCTCTACCAGGCCACACTGCCGGACGCGTGGCTCGCGACAGGGCAGCGCGTCACCCTGCGCTGCGAGGGGCTGGACTACTCGGGATGGGTGCTGCTAAACGGGGTGGAAGTCGGCGCGTTCCAGGGCAGCTTCGTGCCCCATACGTTCGACCTTACCCCCAACCTGCAACCCGGCGAGAACCGCCTGCAAATCCTCTTCGACCTTCCCCCGCGCTGGCTCGGCATGTACAACCGGACCAGCCAGATTCGCGAATGGAAGCCCCGTTTTTACTATACCTGGGATTGGCAGCCGCGTTTCGTACAGACGGGCATCTGGGATGCGGTCACGCTTGAAATCAGCGATGGGTACGAGTTCGCAGGGCTTGTCTGCACCACGGACGTGGATATCGCGTCGGGCACGGGCAGCCTGCGCATTGAGGGCCGCGCAAGTAAACCGACGCAGGCGGACGATTGCCAGATCGAGGTGACGCTGTACGCCACGGACGACGTGACACATCCCATAGTCCAGACCATGCTCAGCGCGGCGGATTTCAGCCGCAACCCGCTGACCTGGGAGGGATTGCCGGTCAGGCTCTGGTGGCCGAACGGCGCTGGTTCCCACGGCGACCGCCCACTGTATGCGCTGCGTTGCCGGATGGTGGACGCCGCAGGGCAGATACATGACGAGCAGGTGCGGACGGTCGGGTTCAAGTCCATCGTGTGGCTGCCGTGTCGCGACACGCCCGCGGGGGCCGATCCGTGGCTCTGCACGATTAACGGCCAGCCCGTGTTTCTACAGGGCGTCAACTGGACCCCCATTCGGCCCAACTTCGCGGATGTGACGGTGGAGGACATTCGCTTGCGCCTGGAGGAGTACCGAGACATGGGGTGCAACTTGCTGCGCGTGTGGGGTGGCGGCGTGCTCGAACGAGAGATTTTCTACGACCTCTGCGACCAACTTGGTCTCCTGGTCTGGCAGGAGTTCCCACTCTCATCCTCGGCCTACGAAAACTGGCCACCCGAAGACCCTGCGGTCATCGCAGAACTGGCCGGCATTGCGGCATCCTACATCACGCGCCGCCAGCATCACGTGTCGCTGTTGCTGTGGTGCGGAGGCAATGAGCTGCAAGGCAGCCTCGACGGCGCTCACATGGGGATGGGGCGGCCGGTCACCCTCGCGCACCCACTGATCCGCCGCCTGCAGGAAGTCGTTGGCGCACAAGACCCCACGCGACGCTTCCTTCCCGCATCTCCCTCCGGCCCGCGCGCCTTTGCGACCGCCGCGGAATATGGGCAGGGGATGCATTGGGACGTTCACGGCCCCTGGAACCGGCGGGGCGATCTGGCCGCCTGGATAGACTATTGGCAGCACGATGATGCCCTGTTCCGTTCCGAGGTGGGGATGCCCGGCGCGAGCCCGGCCGCGCTCATCCGGCGGCACAAAGGCTCCTATCCTGAGACACCCGGCACCGAAGCCAACGCAATCTGGCGGCTCGCGTCGTGGTGGATTGAATGGCCCGTGTTCCTGGCGGAAATGGGCCGCGAGCCGACCGACTTGGACGAATATGTGACCTGGAGCCAGGCGCGGCAGGCCGAGGCGTTAGCCATTGCCGCGCGCGCGTGCAAGGACCGCTTCCCCGCGTGCGGCGGCATGATCATCTGGATGGGTCATGATGCGTTCCCCTGTGCCGCGAACACAGCCATCCTCGATTTCGACGGCCAACCCAAACCCGCGGCCCTCGCGCTGCGAGAGGTATTCCGGTCGTAGGGGCCATCTGCTAACGCGCACCAGCTTGCAGCCGGTGACCGCAAGTAACGCCTACACGAGCTGCTTGATGAACAGGATTTCGAGCGCCTCACCGGGCAGCAGCAGCGCGCCGCAATCCACATAGCTTATAGGGAAATCATTTAGATCTCGCACAAATTCGCTGGTAATCATGGTTGGCGAGCAACGGACTCGCGAACTTGGTCGTCTTGAGATAGGTCTCGAAGTCAGTGGCTAACTGGCCCAACTTGGCGACGAGATGATTGTGACT
>JBBQRS010000152.1:0-9783 GCA_038214535.1 Anaerolineae bacterium | reverse complement strand
TGTTGGCACGAAACATGCTGTGGTTCCTACCGCCCAGACAGGGCTAAATCGTTACCTGGGAGCCAAGCGGCCCCTGCAACCCATTGTAGCCATTTCTTAAGAAAACGCGAGTCTGCGCTACCCTTTTTTCAGGGGACTCATACGTGCAACACGCGCTGGACTGTTATCGAAGCCGCTTATTTTTCAGCGAATATGGCTGGTGATGTGAGATGGGCGCAGGGCTAAAACGCGTTGTGTTGGGTCTCTTGCTGGCAGCAAGCATGCCAATCTGGCTTACAGGATGCGCGACGAGGGCAGATATGCCGAAAATTTCTCAGGTTATCTACACCGCGGGTTCGGGAACGATTCTGCCCAAGCTACAGTGGTCTGAACGCTTCACCATCACCGGAGACAGCGTGTCGCTGACGCGCACCGGCAAGGTGAATGACACGGCGGTCAATGCGGGGACGTGGGAGTTCGCCGCCGACGCGCAAGCCGTGGCGGCGCTCTTCGCGCAACTGGCCGCTGTGGATTGCGCCCGGCTGAAGCGCATCGAACCGGACGACCCGCCCGACGGCGGCGGCGCGGAAAGTTTTGAAATTGCCTATGCAAACGGCAAAAAATGTGTTCTCACTTATGATGCAGGAGTCACCTATACCGGCGGCGAACTGATCGTCGCTCCCATTCGGGCCTTCGCGCGCGCCCTGACCCTGCCCGCCGACGCCGCGCTATAAGTAGGGGCAAGGCGTTCCCCGGCGATACGCCCAATACCAACATATCGCCGCTGTCTCACGTAACTCCGCACCGCGGGAAGATTGCCAGAACGTCTTGCCCCTACTTCCCTGACACCACAATTTCCCCCAGGTCCAGCCGGTCGCCGGGCCACACCGCCGGCGCAGAATTCACGATCAGGTTCCGCACCTCCTCCGGCTGATACATCCCCGCCAGCAACCGATACGTCCCCGGCGGCGTGTCTTCCGGGATGAGTAACTGCTGATTGTCTACCACCACCTCGCCGGGCAGCCAGCGCCCCGTGGGCCGGCTGTCGAGCTGCGGCGCTTCGTCGCTCTGCGCCACGCGCGCCGTATCATCCGGCGTCACCAGGTGCAGGAACACGCGGTAGTTGTCCGCCGGGGTCTGCCGCGCCATCCAGTAGAGCCGCAAGTCCAGCGCCTCGCCGGGCCGGGCCGTCCGCGCCGGCAGGTCATACCCCAACATCTGAATCCCGCCCTCCAGTTGGGCCGGGAACGCGACCGGTTTGCGCGCCGCCCGGCCCGGCCCGTAGCGCGCGAGCGACACCACCGCAATCAGCCCCACCGCGACGAATGCGCCCGCCAGCAGCGGCTTCATGCGCCGCTCATAGGCCAGCCCCACCAGCCAGATCAGCACGGAGATCACCGAGATCACGTCGGCGGCGGCGCGCAACGGCGTCTCCCCAAAGCGCGCCGTTACCTCGTGATTGCCCGCCGGTATTTCCGCCGAGACCAGACCCCACGGCCCGCCCGGCGCAGGCGCAACCAGCTTCCCGTCCACCCGCATCCGCCAGCCGGGGAAGAAAATCCGCGGCGCGCGCAGCGTGAACGCCGCGTCGCTGGCCGTCTGGAAGCGCAAGAGCGCCGGCCCCTCTGCCGTCACGGTCACCGCGGGCGACCCCGCGATCGGCGGCAGCCCCAGGTCCGCGCCCGGCGTGTCGGGCCACGCCATCTCCGCGATGTCCCGCGTCATCCACGCCGATTGATAATCGTTATTCAGCCACCAGTAGCCCGTCTTGCCGCGCGCGTAGTGGTCGCGCACGCTGATCTGCTCGCTGGTGAAATCCTGGAACCACTTATCGGTCGGCGGCTGGATGCCATGCACCGCGCCGTAGAAGATCAGCGCGCCTAGTGCGGCCGCCGCGACCCACCCCGCCGCGCCCTGCAGCCCCCGCCACTCGAAGATGGACGCCGCCAGCGTCACCGCGAAGAAGGACGCCAGCCCCAGCAGTCGCCAGGGGTACTGGATGTAGCTCAGCAGCGACACCGCCTCGTACAGCGGGCGGCTGGCGCTCCACATCAGGAAGAGGGGAATCGCCGTCAGCGCTGCCAGCAGCAGCACGCGCGCGCGGTGACCCCGGTCGCCCACCAGCGCGCCCACCAGCCCCACACCCGCCAGGATCGCCGTGACCACCGGCAGGGCGGGGATCCATGACGACCAGTAATCGAAGGCCAACGTGCGTTGCACCAGCCCCGGCAGCCCCACCAGATTGTCGGCGGCAATCGCATCGCCGCGCAGCATCCACCGCTCGATCTGCGCGTAGGATCGCTCGCCCAGCGCCGGCAGCCAGTAGAACGCGCTCAGCCCCAGCCCCAGCGCCCCCGCCGCCGCGGGAACCAGCCGGTTTGCGCGCCGCTCGATCCACGCCATGCCAAGCAGGTAGAGCGCCAGCAGCGGCGCGACGAACAGCGCCGTGATGTTGTGCGCCAGCATCACCCCGGCGAACAGCGCCGCCGACGGCCAAATCCACGCCCGCCCCTCTTCGCGCAACACGTGGTGCATTGCCCAGAAGAGCCACGGCAGCAGGCTCAGCGCCAGCAGTTCGGCCAGCGCCCCGCGTTCATAGGCGCAGAACAACAGATACGGCGCAAGCAGATAGCCCAGCCCGCCCACCAGCGCCCCGCGCCGATCGCGGAACAGCCACCCCGCGTAGATGTACATCCCCACGCCCGCCAGCAGCAGCGCCGCCGTGAATGCTGCCTTGGTCGCCTCGACCCAGCCCAACCCCAGCCAGTGCAGCCCCATCGTCAGGTACGTGCCCAGAGGCGGATAATACTGGATCAGCGGCCCGCCATAGCCGAAGTTGAGGTCCATCCCCAGCCGCGGGTAGAGTTGCCGCGCCTGCCACGCCTGGTCGAGCGTGAAGGCGCGATAGACATCCAGCCGGAAGTCCGCCTCGATGGGGCGGCCGGTCTGCCAGTAGGCGTGCAGCGACAGCCACGCGCAAACGCCCAGGACGAGCATATCTATCACCGTCGTCCGCACGTTCGGCGCCCACGCGCCCCCCGGCTTAACAGGTGTCTTCGTCACGCGCACGTATCCTCAACAATGGAATCCCGCGAAATACGCCATCCCGCGGAGTGTGCGCTCCGCTTCGCGGCCTTGGCGCTTCGCGATCTTCGTGGCGTTTCGCGCTTTCGTGGTCCTGTCATCGTATCACATCAACATTTCCCAGCGCCACAACCTCGCCCCCCTCGACCGGCAGCGCCGCGCCCGTCGCCGGATCATACACCACCAATTTCAGCGTATACGGCCCCGGCGGCAGGTCGGGCGGCAGATGGATGCCGCCGCGGTCAATCTGATCCCGGCCGGGTTGCCACGTCTCCTCGCCGCAACCAACTTGCGGCACGTAGTCCGCCGCCCAACGTCCGCCGACCCCGTCCTCGATCCGCAGGCTGAACTTCTTCGGCAGCATCGGGTTGACGACCTCCCAGCGCGTCTGCACGCCCAGCAACTCGCCCGCGCGGAACGTGCGTCCTGCCTCACCCTCGCCCCCCACCAGCCCCACGCCCGTGAGCCACAGATCGTCGCCGAAGGGCACGTTCATCGCCATCTCGCGGTGCGGCGGCCCCATCACCCGAGGCGCGACCATGTCCTGCGAAGGGATCGTTGCGCACGCCCGCAACTTCAAGGCGTACTCCTTCAGCGCGGCCTTCTTCGCCTCGAACCCCGGCGCGTCGAGATATTCCCAGTAGCTCTCCATCACCTCATCCACGTGCACCGCGCTGACGTAGAGCACCTCCTCGGCGGGCAGCGCGTGCGCGGCGATCTGCGCCTCGGTGTGGCGCGCCAGCCGCGCAAACAGGGCGGTCGAGATGCCGAACAGCGCGATCAGCCCCATCGCGACAACGGCTTCCGCCACAGGTCGTCGCGTTGGAGCATAGATCGTCTCTTCGGCAGTCGGCTCTGCGCTCACGCTCAGGAAGATGAACGTATACGCCGCGCTCAACGGGATCGAAATCAGCGCCACGGCCTGCCCCGCCACATACACGATCAGGCAATAGAGCGCCAGCGGGATCAACAGCATCAACGAAATCGCCAGCGCGGGTCGTATACGCATTTGTGTCGCAAAGCGGCCGCCCAAACCGGTCGCAACCGCGCTATTTCGCGAAATCAGATAGGCAAGCAACGTCATGCCGGCGATCAGCGCAAACGGCGCAACCAATGGCCTTACCAGCGCGCCATATCGCCCAAACAGTGCGCCGTACGTTAAAAACTGCGTCTCGGCAGTCAGGTTCTCCAGGAAGAGCGGGGCCGACCACAGGCAGGAGACCAGCGCCGCCGCGGCCCACACGCCGTACCTCTGGCCGCGCAGCTCGCGCCCGCGCATCAGATAGACCAGCGCCGGGACCAGGATCACGGCGCTCACGCCCAGCCCGCGCATCCCGAAGGTTTGCTTGCCCAGCCACCACACGTACCATGCCGCTTGCAGGTAGACATGCAGCACAATCACAATGGCGCAACTGAGCCAGAAGATCCGCTCCGGCAGCGAACGCACCCGGACGATGAGCACGATCAGCGCGGCGAAGCCCACCGCATAGAGCGGATGGTGGGTCAGTAGCCCGTGCCAGGGATGCAGCAACACCGCGCCCAACTCCGGCCGCGCAAAGTCGAGGCTGCGAAATGCCCCGTCGCCGAACGAATAGGGCGACCCCAGCACGCTGCCCGTCATCCAGCGGTTCGTCAGCCCCACCTCGATCAGCGCGATCCCCAGCGGCAGCAGCGACAGCCCGACGAACAGCGCCATCCGCAGCGGCTTGCGGTCGGGCGTCGTCCGCCACGCCGACCAATACATCACGCCCAGGAACGGCAGCGTGTAGATCAGCAGTTGCGAACGGCTCACCATCAACAGCGCCGCGAGGCAGCCCACCACGAGCGCGTCGAGCGGTCGCCAGCGCGCCCGCGTCACCGTCCACATCGCCAGCAGCGCCAGCGTCGCCTGTGAGAAGGTCTCGGAGGCAATGCTGCGCGCATAGAACCCCAGGTGCGTGCCGAGGATGGCGAGGGCGATTCCGTAGACGGCCCACTGCACGTCGCCCGTGCCCGCGCGCAGCAGTAGCTTGAACAGCGCCCACCACATCAACGCCGTGAAGAGTAGCCCCGCGATCATCCCCTGCCGATCCATGGAGATCAAGGCGCGGCAGCCCGCAGGGCACACCGCCGCGAAGATCAGCCCCGGCCCATGCGACCACTGGGTCAGCGGCACGCCCAGCGGCGAGAGGGTCGCGCTGTGATCCCAGAACGCCGCCGCGTCCCCCGCCTCGAACGCGCGCGCCCACCCCAGATAGCGCTCGAAGTCCGGCCCGGTGACTGCGGCCGCGAAGAACAACAGCAGGAACGCGCCGATCAGGGCGTACGCGAGATATTCCGCGGTGTTGCGGCGCGAAGCTGATCGTAGGGCAGGGGATTCGCTGGGAGTAATTGACATAAGATAGCGACGGATGTATGTGACGGCAATGCCCCGATCTTATCACAACTAGCCGATAGCTGATAGCGGATGGCCGATGGTTAATCGCGAATCGTGGATGGCTGATCGCAGGTGGACGATAGTGGGAGCGCATCGCAAGAGCGCCGCTGCCCGCTCGTGGCGCGCGCAGTTCCCTCGCCCAGGGGCGAGGGTCAGGGTGAGAGACTTTCCCCGTCCCCATTCGTGGCGCACACTCCTGTGCGCCGCCCCACGTCCTATCTACAAGCTCACATCCAATCCGTGAATCCGTGCAGCAATCCGTGACCGCCGATCCGTGCAATCCGTGTTGGCCGAATCCGTATCTCCATATATACTCCCACTCATGACGACCCACTCGCCCGGCCAGATCATCATCCTCAACGGCACGCCGCGCTCCGGCAAGTCCAGCATCGCCGCGGTCATCCAGGACACCTTCGCCGGCGTCTGGATGAACCTTGGCGTGGATCGCTTCATGGCGATGATCCCCGCGCGCTACCAGCCGGGGATGGGCCTGCGCCCCGGCGGCGAGCGTCCCGACCTCGAGCCGCTTGTACCCACGTTTTACTACGCGATGTACGATGCCATCGCCGCGCATAGCCGCCGCGGCCTCAACGTCGTGGTTGACGTGGGCCATCACGACGCCTATACCACGCCGCTGGGCATCCTGCCCGAATGCGCCCGCATCCTGGACGGCCTGCCGGTGCTCTTCGTCGGCGTGCGCTGCCCGGTGGAACCGATTATGGCGCGCCGCCGCGCCACCGGCTGGAATGTAAATGACCCGCCAGACGCGATCCCGCCGCCCGTCCTGCGCTGGCAGCGCGAAGTTCACCGCCCCGGCATCTACGATCTGGAAGTAGACACTTCGCTCCTCAGCCCGGAGGCGTGCGCCGCGGCGATTCGCGAGCGTCTCGCTCACGGGCCGTCGCCCTCCGCCTTTGGACGCCTCGCGCAGATGTAGTCAGGACCACCAGGTGCAACGCACTTCCCAAGTGCGTTGCACCTCTGGGAGACAGGAGAAAGCATCATGCAAAACGGTCGCATCGAAGCCGTGACGGTGAATCACAACACCTCGCGCTATGCCGAGCTGATGTTGCGCTCCCTCTACGCGAAGCACTCGCCCGGTCTGCCGCTGTCGGTCACGCTCTACGACAACGTCTCGACGGATGACACCGCCGCGCTGGAAGCCTTTGCGCGCAGCAAGGGCGTCGCCGCGCAACAGTCCGGCTTCTCCACGCAGACGCTCAACAACTCTCACGGCGAGATCCTCCGGCGCTTCGTCCTTGAGCATCCCACTTGCGATTACTACTTGTTCCTCGACGCCGACGCGTGCTTCATCGAAGAGGACACCCTGGGCACGATGCAACGCGAGCTGGACGCCGACCCCGCGGCCTTCGGCGTCGGCCCGCGCCTCTCGTGGGATGGCCTCACGGAGATGCCGGAGCAGGTTCGTAAGAATAACCCGGATATCCCGCCCGCCCGCCTGCACCCGTGTTGCGCGCTGGTCAAGAACACCCCGTTGTTCCGCGCTGTCGTCGAGGAGATCGGCCTGTCGTGCGTCAACTATCTCTGGGCCGAGCGCACCGAATAGCTCGACACCTTCAAGCTGATGACGAAGGTAATGCGCACCCACGGCTACCATCACCTGATCTCGTCGGCCATGGCGATCCATTTCTTTTGCGTCTCGTATGACTGGGACCCCGCGGAAGTCGCCCAGGGCAAGGCGCGCCGCCGCGACGAACTGCTGGCGGAATATCGCTCGCTGGATTAACACTGTGCCGAGGAATTAAATGAGCATCCAGAACACCAAAAAACGAGAAATCCCCCAAACTGTTAAAATTCATTAACCGCCGGTCGGATACCGCCGAACGCGCTTGCCCTCACTTAACCCATCCGCTACAATAGGAGCGATCACGCATATACGCCAAATGTGCTGCAACCCGGCTGGAGCTAAGCCATGACCGCCACCGATGAACTCGACCTGACGCTGGAACCCCCCGTTATAGACCTGCGCGATCCCTCCCTCTACTTCAACCGCGAGTTGAGCTGGATCGAGTTCGACCGGCGCGTCCTCGAAGAGGCCTACGACCGCAAGCACCCGCTCCTCGAGCGGGTCAAGTTCCTCTCCATCTTCAGCTCCAACATGGACGAGTTCTACATGATCCGCGTCTCTGGCCTCAAAGACCAGGTCGCCGCGGGCGTCACCAACACCCCGCCCGACGGCATGACCGCCACCGAGACGCTCGACGCCATCCGCGCCCGCGTCCTGCCCATGATGCAGAAACAGCGCCGCTACTGGCACGAAGAGGTCAAGCCCGAGCTGGCCGCCAACGGCATCCGCATCATGCGTTGCGACGAAGCCGGGCCGGAGGCGTGCGATGGGTTGCGCGAATACTATCAGCGCGAGATTCACCCCTCGCTCACCCCGCTCGCCTACGATCCGGGCCGGCCCTTCCCGCACATCTCCAACCTCAGCCTCAATCTGGCTGTTACTGTGCGCGATGCGAAGGGCATCCATTTCGCCCGTGTCAAGGTGCCCGGCACACTGCCGCGCCTCATCTCGTTCGACCTCATGGGCCTACCCTCGGATGACGATAGCACCCGCATGGTCTGGCTTGAAGATGTCATCGGCGCAAACGTGGCGTCGCTCTTTCCCGGCTGCGAGGTGTTGCAGGTCTTCCCCTTCCGCGTCATCCGCGACACCGACATGGAAATCCAGGAAGACGAAGCCTCCGACCTGCTGGAGACCATCGAGGCAGGGTTGCGCCAGCGCCAGTTCGGCCCGGTTGTCCAACTGATGGTGGATGAGGAAATGCCGCTCGACATGGTGGAATTCCTCGCCCACAACCTCGAGGTGCGCCCCGACGACATCTATCCGCTGGCCTCGCCCCTCGGCATGAGCAGCTTGATCCAGGTCTCGGCGCTCAACCGGCCCGACCTGAAAGATGCGCCCTTCACGCCCGCCGTCGCGCCGGTGCTGCGTGACCTGCACGCCCCCGCCGATATATTCGACGCGATCAAACAACAGGACATCCTGCTGCACCACCCGTATGACTCCTTCTCGCCCGTGCTCAACTTCGTGCGCGCCGCCGCCGCAGACCCCGACGTGGTCGTCATCAAGTCCACGCTCTACCGTGTCGGGCGCAACGCGCCGGTCGTCAAGGCGCTGCTCGAAGCGCAGCGCAACGGCAAACAGGTTGCCGTCCTGGTCGAACTCAAGGCTCGTTTCGACGAGGAGAGCAACATCGGCTGGGCCCGCGCGCTCGAAGCCGAGGGCGTGCACGTGGTCTACGGGTTGATCGGCCTCAAGACCCACAGTAAAATCACCCTCGTGGTGCGCCGCGAGGAAGGCGGGCTGCAGCGCTATTTGCATCTGGCGACCGGCAACTACAACGCCGTCACCGCAGGCATCTACACCGACCTGGGTCAGTTCACCTGCGATGAAGCCCTGGGGCAGGACGCCACCGAGTTCTTCAACTCGCTCACCGGCTACTCCACCCAGCGCTACTATCGCAGCCTGCTGGTAGCCCCCGGCTCTATGCGCAACCGCGTGGAAGACCTCATCGAGCGCGAGATCGCCCACGCTCACGAAGGCCGCGGCGGCCGGCTCATCCTCAAGATGAACGCGCTGGTGGATGATCGGCTCATCCGCTCGCTCTATCGCGCCTCACAGGCCGGCGTCCAGTGCGACCTGATCGTGCGTGGCATCTGCTGCCTGCGCCCCGGCCTCCCCGGCGTCTCCGATAACATCCGCGTCATCAGCATCGTGGGCCGCTTCCTCGAACACAGCCGCATCTACTGGTTCGGCAACGCGGGCCAGCCCGAAGTCTACTTGGGCAGCGCCGACCTCATGCCGCGCAACCTCGACCGCCGCGTGGAGACCCTCTTCCCCGTCAACGACTGGGAAATCCGCGGCTACATCCGCGACGCCATCCTCGCGGTCGAGCTCGCGAACAACGTGCGCGCCCGCGACCTGCATCCCAACGGGACCTATGCCCTCCGACGCCCCGACCTCGACCAGGGCGCCATAGAAAGCCAGCACTGGTTGCTCGCCCATCCCTGCCAGGGCGGCCGCGGTGAAACCTTCAACCCCAACAGCAACGGCAAACTCACCCGCCCCCGTGACCGCAACGGCCGCTTCATGAAAAACAAGTAGACAGGGAAACAAGGGAGGACGGGCCTTGTCTCCTTAGGACTCGTCAAGAAATAAGTTCCCGTTCTGCGGGATTGGTTTGGGCTATCGTCTGGCCGCTTGAGTGCGGTCGGAGCGTGTAGTTCCAGTTGGGACAGACAGCCGCGCGTTCAATGTTGAGTTGTGCCATCTCGGC
>JBBQRS010000151.1:0-9823 GCA_038214535.1 Anaerolineae bacterium | reverse complement strand
TCCGATACAATTTTTACTTGTGGTTCTCCAAATAGGCGTCCGCGAACGCGCTGCCACATAGCAATGGTCACATCAGATGTCAGATTAATTCCAACACCAATCAACATACTATGCGCAACAGTATTGCCAGGGATTAAGCTTGCGCATAGGATGGCCGAAGTGAGAACTGCATCGGCAATCAGTTTCTTGTTCTCCGTGAGTCTTGGAGACATGCGACCTCCCAACAACACAAACTGTTAGGTTCCGTTGACATTCGGTGTAGAGTGCTCCCGAAGAGGGGAACAGCATGCCACCCGTGTGACTACGAGATGATCAGTGGGACAAAATGTTGGCCCTTCTGCGCGCCAATTCACGCCATTTTTGCCATAGTTTTTCCATCTCTCAGTTGGTGCTGCACGTGCCATTATTATGGTTTCTTACTACTCTGATAATAGCGCGTAGATCTTTTCCAATATTTCGTTGATAGTTTCAGACGGTAGGGTGCAAATAAAGGTCGTATGCCTCGCATGCCAGTCCTGGCTCTTGACCTGGTCCGCCAGAATTGCACCGCGTACTGCTAGGCCTTCAGGGATAAGCACCTCAAACGGATAACCCTTAACCTGACTTGTTACCGGGCACAACAATGCTAGTCCCACCTTCGCGTTGTATGCCTCCGGTGAAACCACTACGGCCGGGCGACGCCCTGCTTGCTCGTGCCCTGCTTGCTCGTGCCCGGCTTGCGGGTTGAGTGTGATCCATACTACGTCGCCGCGCTGCGGCGTATACGGCGACACTACCATGCCTCATTTCCTACCGCTGGCCCGGTGTCTACTTCACCGTGAAGATTCTCTTCAGTTACTTGCGCCAGCAAGCTTTCCAAATCGAACGCCGGTGCGACTATCGCGGTAATGACGATTTCGTTATCGCGCAGGGATAGCTCCACGGCGGAGTTATCCTTCAGCGCCATCTCATCGGCCAGCGGTTTGGGGATGCGCAACGCCAGACTATTACCCCATTTTTGAACGTGAGTTTTCATTCTTAGAACCTCCACATGTATCTACATAGAAGATACATCGAAGTTGAGTTTGTGTCAAGATACAAAACTACTCAATCCCCGCCAGCCGTTCGAGGTCTTGCGGTGAGATGTAGGTGGGGTCGGCGCTGCCGCCCAGCGCCTCGCGTGACCAGCGGATGAGCGGGAAGAGGGCGCGGAACGCCGCCACGATATCGTCGGGCAGGGCGTCGCCGCGCTCGACCCACCCCTGCGGCTCCGTGCTCGCCGTAAAGCTTTTGAGCTTGATGTGCTCGATGCCGGGTGTGTCCTCGGTGTAGCCCTGCGGCGGGCGCTTGAGCCGCTCGCCGCCGAAGGTCGCGCCGTATGTGGTGGCGAACGCCGGGTCGGTCAGCACGGCGTCCATCTTCTCGGGATGTTCGGCGATGAACTCGCGGATGCGGTTCAGGCCGGCGCGTTCCGGGTAATAGAGCCCACCGGCGATCATCAGTCCGCCCGCTTCGTCAACTTGGAAGTAGTAAACCGGCATCCCGCTGTTGCGCCCTTGTGGGCAGATTGCCGCGCTGAAGTTGGTTTTGTAGGGGCGCTTATCTTTCGAGAAACGCATGTCGCGGTTGATGCGGAAGAGCGCGTCTTTGGGCGACACGATTTCAACGCTGGGATCAAACTGCGCGATGCCCGCGATGACTTGGCCCACCAGTTCGATCCACTCGCCGCGCAACCGATCATAGGTCGGACGGTGCTCGTCGAACCAGGGTTTGTTGTTGTTTGCCGCGAGGTCGCTGAGAAACGCGATCAGGGCGGGATAGTCCATCATGCTCCTTACATCTTTTATGCGGAGGCGAACAACGGCACGGCTTGTAGCTGGTCTTTGCGCTGCTCTAATTCCCATAGATCATAGGCTGCCTGGTGTCCCAGCCAGCTTTCTGCGCTGCTGCCCAGCGCCACCGAGAGCCGCACAGCGATTTCCGGAGTTACACGCGCGTGCCCGTTGACGATCTTGGACAGCGTCTTGCGGCTCACGCCCATGGCCTGCGCCGCTGCGGTCAGGCTGACGCCCATCGGGTCAAGCCACAATCCCTTGATGATCTCGTCGGGATGCGGGGGATTATACATCTTTCAGCCCTCCGGCGGCGCGAATGGGTCGTCTTTGTGTGCCGCGAACGCCTGCCAAAATTCATCACGCGCCAACCCCCTGCCGGCCTTAATGCTTTGACGTGACTTATCCAGCAAGGCCCGCATTCGCTTCTTCTTATGGTTGTGATCAGGCTTCTTCGTCTTCTTCATGATATTCACGTCAGTGCTTGACTCTCAATGATGCCATCCACAGATGATACGGTGAAAAGCACGCGACAACGGGGCTGCGAGTGTCTATCGCGGCCATTCCAGCACCCCCACCACCTGCAACCACGGCGGTTCGGGCAGGGGGTTGCGTGCGATGGTCATACCCAACTTGTGCATGACGCCGATCGAGGCGAGGTTCGCGTATTCGGTCGTTGCGACCACACGCTTGAGGTTGAGATGGCGGAAAGCGTAATCCACCATCGCCCGCGCTGCTTCGGTCGCGTAGCCCTGACGTTGCTGCGCCGGAGAGATCGCCCAATACAGCCCGAACTCCGGCGTGTTGTGGGCCGAGTCTGGCGGCGCGTTGGTTCCGGCGAAATACGGCAACTGCTCGAACGGCATCAGACACGGCACGAAGCCGACGGAGCCGATCAGCGCGCCGGTCGTCTTAAGGATCACCGCGCGGTCGCCGTAGGGCGGCTGGTGCATCTTCGCCAACTGCTCGTTGTTCAGCACGGTCCAGCGTAGCCAGCGGTCGCGCGCAACCAGGGGGGCGCTACCCGTCGGGTCTGCGCCGTCGAGTTCTATGTCAAAAAGCTGATGCGCGGCGATCAGGTCTTCCAGCGCGAAGGGCCGGATGCGCAGCCGCGCCGTTTGGAGTGTAGGCATCGCCGTCATGAATTAATTCAATCAATTTCGGAATGCATTGCCGCGGCGATACGCTGGAAATCCTTACCGGAAATCTCGAACAGGCCGCGGCGGAACGGGAAGCCCCAGTGGCGTTTGTCCTCGATGAAATCGAGGGCGTCAATCAGCGGGCGGATAGGGACAGCTTCGCTGGAGAGGAAATCCACGCTTCGACGCCAGGGATGGAACGTTGGCGTCATCTCGACCTGATAGGGTTGCTCGTCGTTCACGCGCCCGATGGCGGTGAACGGCTGTAACGGCTCACCGTCTTCCATGCGCGTGCGCGGCGAGTAGAACGCGATCAGATCGCCTTGCGCCAGCCGCGCCAGATTCATCGCGCGGCCATGGTTGGCCTGGGTGAAACCGCCTGCGATGCCGATCTGCAGACGTTCGAGCGAGATGGTGTTAAGCCAGTATTTCATGGGTATCTCTACGAATTCGCGTCCGGCGCGGCGACACGACGGCGCAACTGCCCGCACCCCGCGTCGATGTCAATGCCGCGACGGACGCGCAGCGTGGTGGGAATGCCGGCGTCTTGCAGGATTTGCTGGAAGGCGGCGGAGCGTTCCGGCGACGAGGGTTGATAAGGCGACTCGACCACCGGGTTGAGCGGGATCAGGTTGACGTGGCACAGCAGGCCGCGCAGCAGCCGCGCCAGTTCGTGCGCCAGCGAGGACATGTCGTTGATGCCGTTCATCAGTGCGTACTCGAACGTCACGCGACGATGGGTGCGTGTGGTGTAGTCGCGCACGGCGGCCATCACCTCGGCGATGGGGTAGCGGTCGTTGATCGGCGCGAGTTGCGAGCGCAGGGCGTCGTTCGGCGCGTGCAGGCTGACCGCGAGGTTGACTTGCAGCGGTTCGTCACTCATGCGGCGGATGCCGGGGACCAGTCCCACGGTTGATACGGTGATATGACGCGCGCCCAAATTAAAACCGTCCTGGTCGGTGATGACCCGCAGCGCCTGCCACGTCCGGTCGTAGTTCGCCAGCGGCTCGCCCATGCCCATCACCACGACGTTGGTCAGGTGGTGGGGCGCAGACCGGTCTTGCGCGGCGCGGGCCGCGACCAACACCTGCGCGACGATCTCGTCCGCCGTCAGGTTGCGCGCCAGACCGGCTTGCCCGGTGGCGCAGAAGACACACCCCATCGCGCAACCGGCCTGCGTGCTGATGCAGACGGTACGCCGCTCGCCGCGTTCGCCCTCGATCTCCGGGTAGAGCATCAGCACGGTCTCCACGGTCTGCCCGTCAGCCAGCCGGAACAGCCATTTGACGGTTTGCTCGTCGCGCGATGCCTGTTCGTAGATCAGCTCCAGCGGGCTGATGCGGGTTTCGGCGGCCAGCCGCGCGCGCAGCGTCGCCGGCAGGTTGGTCATCTCATCGAAATCGGTCGCGAGCTTGACATAAAGCCAGTCGCGCAGTTGGTCGGCCCGATAGCGGGGTTGGCCCCAATCGGCCAGCAGGGCGGTCAGTTCGGCGTGATTCAGTTCGAGCAGGTTGGTCGTGCCGGTCATGGCGTATTCTCCCGTTTGCGGTCACATCCACGATACACTAGCGTGGGGTCACGTGCAAGTAGGCAGCATACTTTGCGGCGGGAGGACGAGCTCTGATCGTTATGACAACTTGACACGCACATGTGTTCTGTTGTATAATAGGTTGTCAGGCAAGCGCTCCTTCGTAGTGACGGCTTCAGCCGTTGGGTGGGTAGGACAACGGCTGAAGCCGTCACTACGAAGGAGGGTATTGAGATAGGCTCCTGGACATTTAGACATTTAGACATTTAGACATTTAGACTGGGGTCATGTCGGTCTAAATTGTTCCAGGTTGATCAGGGGTGGTTTGCGCGGGCTTAAAGCCCTTAAGAAGCCACTTCGGTTTTGACGCGTCTAAATTCAGGCTGCAACGCGCGTTAAGACGTTTTCTCTCCATGATAATGCGCCCGAGCTCAACTGTTAGACGGAAATGGCCCCGGTCTAAAAGTCTAAAAGTCTAAATGTCCAGGATGAGCGAATTACTCACGAGCTTTCCTTCCCGGCAAATCATCAATGCGTGGTATAATGGCGGCGATATTTAACTATCGGGAGTAACTGCGTGGCGACAATTCGACCTTATCCCTTTACGGCCATCGTGGGCCAGGAGCGCATGAAGCGGGCGCTCACCCTCAACGCGATTTCTAATACCATCGGCGGCGTGCTCATCCGCGGCGAGCGCGGCACCGCGAAATCCACGGCGGCGCGCGCCCTGGCGGCGCTGCTGCCCGACATCACCGTGGTGGCCGATTGCCCCTTCTCGTGCGACCCCGGCAGCATTGACTCGCTGTGCGACAACTGCCGCGACCGGCTGGCGCGGGGCGAGGAGTTGCCTGTCGCGCTGCACCGCACGCGCTTCGTAGACCTGCCCGTGAGCGCCACCGAGGACCGGGTCGTCGGTACGCTGGACATCGAGCGCGCGATCCAGCAGGGCGAACGACATTTCGAGGCGGGCGTGCTGGCCGCGGCCAATCGCGGGCTGCTCTACGTGGATGAGGTCAACCTGCTGGACGACCACGTCGTGGATCTGCTGCTCGATTCGGCGGCGATGGGCGTGAACGTGGTCGAGCGCGAGGGCATCAGCTTCAGCCACCCGGCGCGCTTCATCCTCGTGGGTACGATGAACCCGGAGGAAGGCGACCTGCGCCCGCAACTCCTCGACCGGTTTGCGCTCTGCGTGGATATGCACGGCATCGCCGACCCGCGCCAGCGTGTGGCCATTGTCGAGCGGCGCGTCGCGTTCGAACAGGACCCCGAGAGCTTCTACCAGGAGTGGCTGCCGCGCGAGGATCTGCTTTCGGCCGAGATCGCCCAGGCGAGGATGCGCTTGCCGCTGGTGACGCACACACAGCGCGACCTGTTCACCATTGCCCAATTGACGACCTCGTTCAAGGTGGACGGCCATCGCGCCGACATCGTGATCCTCAAGACGGCGCGCGCCCATGCCGCGCTGATGGGGCGGGCGGCGATCAACGAGCAGGACATCATGCTGGCCGCCGAGCTGGCGTTGCCGCATCGCCTGAAGCGCCAGCCGTTTGAAGAAGCGGTGATGGACACGGGCCAACTGGAAGAGCGCTTGCGCAAGGCGCGCGCCGACGCGCCCCCCGATACGGAGCCTCAGCCGCAGGAGCAAACGGAGACTTCCCCCAGCGCAAAAAAACCTCCGAGCCGCTAGCAGAAGAGTCGGAAACGGCAGCTAGCGGCCAGCCAATTGATGACGGATCGCCCCAATCGAACGCGCCCGGCAAGGGGCCGGAGGCGCAACGCAAGGTGAAGGTGGGGCAAGATTTTCAGGCGAAACGGCTGGATACGCCTCTCGACAAACTGACGCGCAATTCGGCGGGCAAGCGCAGCTTCACGCTGACCTCGCGCAAGCGCGGGCGTTACGTCCGCGCCCGTCCCATGCAGGGCAAACCGGAAGACCTGGCCTTCGATGCCACGCTGCGCTCTGCCGCGCCATTCCAGGCGCGCCGCCGCGCGGAACGTGAGGGCAAAGGGCCGGCGTTCCTCATCAAGCGGCAGGATTTTCAACGCAAGGTGCGCGTGCGCCGCGCCGCCAACCTCGTGCTGTTCGTGGTAGACGCCTCGTGGAGCATGGCCGCCGCCGAGCGGATGGAGGCCACGAAGGGCGCGATCATCTCGCTGCTGCACGACGCGTATCAGCGCCGTGACCAGGTGGGGCTGGTGGTGTTCCAGCGCGAGGAAGCGCGCGTGGTGCTTACCCCCACTTCCAGCGTCGAGTTGGCGCAGCAGGCCTTGCGCGATATTCCCGTGGGCGGCAAGACGCCGCTCTCCGCCGGGCTGATGACCGCGCACCGCATTTGCATGATGGCGCAACGCCGCAACCCCGAAATCGTCCCGCTGATCATCATCCTGACCGACGGCGCGGGCAACGTCTCTGTGACGGGGATGCCGCCGCAGGAAGAGGCCGCACGGCTGGCGGATATGATTCACCAGAGCCACCTGCGCTCGGTGGTGATCAACATGGAACATCCCGCGTTTGACCGCGGCCTGGCCCAGCAGCTTGCCAATACGCTGGGCGGGCCGTGCTATACCCTGCCGGAACTCAAAGCCGAGGCCCTGCTCCAGACGGTTCGCGGCGAGATGCGCGAACCGCCGCCCACGCGTTGATGGGGACGTCATGACGGAGCAACTCACCTCCGGCGGCGAACTGGTCACGCCGCCGCTCCCCGCGTCGGCTCAACGCTCCCTGAAGCAGAGCATCCGGGCCGATCTTGCGCTCCTGCTGGTGACGCTCATCTGGGGCGGCACGTTCGTGATGGTCAAGGACGCGGTGACCGCGTATCCGGTGTTCGGCTTCATCACCCTGCGCTTCGGGGTCGCCGCGGCCTTGCTCGTGCCCATCGTCCTCTGGCGTAGAACGCGCCGGACACCGGCCGTGTCGCGCCCTGCGGCGAAACCAAGCGCCGGGACGCGGGCGGCAAAGATTGCGCCCGTCTTGCTGGGGCTGGCGCTTTTCGCGGGCTATGGTTTTCAGACCGCCGGGCTGGCCCTGACCACGCCCGCGAAGGCCGGGTTCATTACCGGGTTGTCGGTGGTGCTGGTGCCGATGGGGGCGGCGTTGCTGTTGCGCCAGGCCCCGACGCGCGCGGCATGGTGGGGCGTGGGCATGGCGACCGTGGGGCTGGCGCTGTTGAGCCTCAATGCTGATCTCAGCGTGAGCTTTGGCGATCTGCTGGTGATGTGCTGTGCGGTGGCGTTTGCGGCGCACATCCTGCTCACGGCGCGTTTCGCGCCGGGGCATGACCCGCTTGACCTGCTCTTCGGGCAGGTGTTGACGGTGACGGTCTTGAGCGCGCTGGTTTCGCTGGTCTTCGAGCAGCGCCCGCCGATTGCGGGATCGGTCCTCTTTGCGGCCGCGTTCACCGGGCTGTTCGCCACGTTGATGGCGTTCGGCATCCAGATGGTAGCCCAGCAATACACCACCGCTACGCACACCGCGTTGATCTTCGCGGCCGAACCGGTGTTTGCGGCGCTCTTCAGCGTCCTGCTGATCGGTGAAGTGCTGGGGCCGCGCCAGATCCTGGGCTGCGTGCTGATCCTGGGCGGGATGGTGGTGGCCGAGATATTGCCGTTCAGCCGGCGCGTGCCCGCCCCGGCGTTTTCATCGGAGTAGCTATGATGACGGATGAACGGACGACGATGGCCGCGCTGCGCGCGGCGACCGCGGATTTCGTGGCCCGGCGCGACTGGCAGTCGTTCCACACACCTAAGAACCTGAGTATCTCCATCGCCATCGAGGCCGCCGAGCTGATGGAGCATTTCCAGTGGCTCACCCCGGAGGCGTCGCTGGCCGTGCTGGAGGACCCCGCCGAACGCGCCGAGATCGCCGACGAGTTGGCGGACGTGATCATCTATTGTATGAGCATGAGCAACGCGTGTGGGGTTGACATAAGCGATGCCGTGTTCGCGAAGCTGGCGCGCAACGAGGGCCGTTTCCCGGTGGAGGAGTTCCGGGGGCGCTTCCGCAGGCCGGAGCGCGCGAAGGAGTAGCGCATATGCCTCGCCACCGGTTTCACGGCGACCCGGCCCGTTTCGAGGTGTTGGCTGACTACATCGCTGACCGCTACTGGCACAGCATTCGCTATATCGCCGATGTGGCGGGCGGCCAGGGGATGCTGGCCCGCATCCTGACGAAGAAATATCATTACGAGTGTGAGGTGGTGGACCCGCGCGGCTGGGTCCTGACCGGCGTCGCCCATCAACCGGCGGAGTTCGACCCCGCGCAGGCCGCGTATTACGATCTGATCGTCGGGCTGCACCCGGACGAGGCGCTGCGGTCGGTCGCAGGGGCGGCGCTGATCCGCCCGGCGATCCTGCTCCCGTGCTGCAACTTCTGGTCTGAGGAGAAGCTGGGCCAGCAGGAGTTGCTCGATGCCGTCGCCCGCTTCTATGACGATCACGGCGTGACTTACGAGCGCGTGACGTTCGATTTCAGTGGGCCGAAGAACACCGGTCTCGTCTCGGTTCCCCCCGTGGAACCCACTTCGTCATGAGACTTTGGATTGCGCGCATCCTGATTGCCGCCGTGATCGCCTGGAACGTGCAGGCGGCCGCGGCCTTTTTGTTGCACCCGGAACTCTACGCCCCGGCCTTCCAGGTGAGCGGGGAGGCCGGCGAGGCGCTGGTGCGTGGGCTGGCCGTGCTCTTCCTGATGTGGAACGTGCCCTATGCGGTGGCGCTGTGGCATCCGGCGCGCTTCCGCGTCTCGCTCTACGAGGCGTGCGCGATGCAGGCGATCGGGCTGGCCGGTGAATCGCTGATCTACCTCTCCCTCTCACCCGCGCTCGCCGTGGCCCGAGCCTCGGTGGGCCGCTTCATCCTCTTCGACACGCTGGGTCTGGTCGCGCTGGTCGCCGCCGCGTGGGTCAGCCGGCGGGCAGTTCTGCCGTATCCAAGATCAACGTAACCGGCCCATCGTTCACCAGCTCCACTTCCATCGCGGCCTGGAATTGGCCGGTTTGCACGGGGATGCCTTCGGCGCGCAGGCGCTCGATGAAGTAGTCAATGAGCGGTTCGGCCTGCTCGGGGCGGGCGGCGGCGGTGAAGCCGGGGCGGCGACCCCGGCGCGCGTCGCCGTAGAGGGTGAACTGCGAGACGACCAGCACCGCGCCGTCAATGTCGGTCAGCCCCAGGTTCATTTTACCGGCGTCGTCTTCGAAGAGGCGTATCCCGGCCACTTTGCGCGCCATCCACTCGGCCTCGGCGCGTCCGTCGCTGTGGGTGACGCCCAGCAGCAGCAGGAAGCCCCGCTCGATCGCGCCGATAGTTTGGCCGTCTACGCGCACCGCGGCGCGGCTGACGCGTTG
>JBBQRS010000150.1:0-9957 GCA_038214535.1 Anaerolineae bacterium | reverse complement strand
ATCGCGTTCGTCTATGAGGGCAAACGCATCGTCACCCCCGCGCTCTCCGGCAGCATCTTGCCGGGCATCACGCGCGATTCGGTGCTGCGGCTCGCGCCCGACCTGGGCTACCCCATGACTGAGGAACGGCTCGACGTGAACACGGTACTCGCCGATATTCGCTCCGGGAAGATCACCGAGGCGTTCGGCATCGGCACGGCGGCAGTCATCGCGCCGGTGGGGGCCTTCGGCACGGACGACGAACAGGTGACGGTAGGCGACAACAAACCCGGTCCGGTCGCCACGCATCTCTACAAGGCACTCACCGACATCCAATACGGCCGCGTCGCGGACCCGTACGGGTGGACCTATACGATCAGAGTGTAGCTGATGGCTGATGGCTGATAGCAAATAGAAGAACGCGAAGGGAGTCTATCACCCTTCGCGTTCTTCGCGTTTCGTGTTCTTCGCGTCACTTCGCGTCTTCGTGTTCCAGACCCTTATACGGAACTCGACGCCGGAAGTGCGGCGAACGCATCTTCGAGCGACAGCCCCTGTCCCGCCATGAACGCCTCGTCGAAGCGCGCCGGCCCGGCCGGTTCATAGCGAATCTGGCGGCAGGCCCCTTCCACAGATCCGAAGAGCGCCGCGGCGCGCAGATACGCGCCCTGCGCGGTCACCAGACGCGCGGCCACCACAAGACGCTCGATCTGGTCCATGCGGCTCGGGTGCGCATCGCTGTGATAGGCAGGCTTTGCGCCAGCCATCGTTCAGCCTCGTCCAACTGCCCTTCCCATAGTGCCATCTCTGCCAGATACGTGCAGACCCGCGCCAGGAGCCACATGTCATTCAGATCGAGACATAGACGCAAGCTGTCGTCCAGGAGCCGGCGCGCCTCCGGAACATCCCCGCTGTACAGAGTCACGAGCCCCAGGACGGATTGGAATTCGCCCAACGTCTGTTGATATTTCAAGTCTCCGGCCAGGGTCACGGCTTCGTGGAGGAGCGCGTGGGCCTCGGTCATATCGCCCCGCAACAGCGCCAGCCGCCCCGCTGTGCCAAGGCTATCGGCGGTCCTGTAGCGATTCCCTCGCATCCGGGAGAGTTCGGAACTCTCGGTGAGAGGCGGCGCGGCCCGCGCGAACGCGCCGTACTCAACCAGGATATCCGCGTACGCCCAGAGAAGTGCGCTCAACGCGCAGTTACTGTCGGTTGCGACGCCGAATTCAAGACCCAGCCCTGGCTCCTCACGACCGGCGCGTGCGTACGCGATCGCTCGTTCCCACGCGGCGCTGGCCTCGGCAAGGCCGGCGCGATTGCCCGCGATGTGATACCAGGCCAGCGCATGCACTGTTTTGTCTGAGCAGATCTCCAACAGCTCCAGCATCTCATCGGTGTAGCGATCCATCGGTTGGAACGCTTCCGACGCCCGCGACACCCGATAAAGATTGATCAAGATGGCCAGGCGCAGGTCAGCATTAAGCGTCTCCTGATAAGGTCGCAGTTGCGCGGCCCACCGCGCCGACTCCTGCCAGCGACCCGTATAAAAGCAGAACCACGCGACGGCAAGCACTAACCATGCCATGTCCTCATGGTGTCTTTCGTCCAGCGTCCACTGCAAGGCAGCGCGCAGATTGTCTTGCTCAGGTTCCAGGCGCGCCAGCCAGGCGATCACCTCCAGCCCCCGCAGATGGCGATCCGCTGTGCGGAACAGTTGCAGGTAGGCGGCATAATGGCGCCGGCGCAACTGGTCTTCCTCACCCTCAGCCCGAGCTCGTTCCAACGCGTACTCACGGATTGTCTCCAGGAGCATAAAGCGCCCCGCGCCGCCCGGCGTCGTCTCCACGCGCACCAGGCTTTTACCGATCAGCGCGTGCAAACTAGAGGACAGCGCTCGTCCAGGTATCTTCGGTGCCCACGTGTCCACTATTTCGAGCTCCTCCAAAGCACAGCCACCCACGAAGACGCCCAGACTACGGAGGAGCGCGCGCTCCTCGTTATCCAACAAGTCGTAACTATACTCGATGGCTTTGCGCAGCGTGCGTTGTTGCGGGGGCAAGTCCTGCGCGCCGCCCACCAACTGCTCAAGCCGGCGATCCTGCAGGCCCGCCAGAAGTTGCGAAGGCGAGAGGAAATCAGCCTGCGCGGCGCACAACTCAAGCGCCAACGGCAGCCGATCCACCTGTTCGCAAATGGCTTCGATAGTGGGGCGATTCGCGTCCGTGAGGGCGAACTCGACGTCCACGGCGGCGCTGCGCTGCACGAACAACGCTACGGCGTCGGTCAGCGCCAATGGCTGGACGCGATAGCGCTGCTCAGCGCGCAGATGCAGCCGTTCGCGGCTGGTGATGAGCAGGCACAGTGCCGGGCACGCGGCCAGCAATTCCGCCACCAACGCGACGGCCGGTGAGTCGGCGGCGACCAACTGCTCGAAGTTATCCAACACCAGCAGCATCTCTTTGTGGCGCAGGTGCTCGATGAGGCGGATGCGCGGCGGTCTGGTAGAGCCTGCCGGTAAATTCAGCGCGGCCACCAGGGTCGAAGCGACTATTTCGGGAGTGTTCACCGCCGCCAACGGCACGAAGCAGGCGCCGTCGCGATAGAAGCGAAGCAGTTGACTGCCTATCGCCTGCGCCAAGCGCGTCTTGCCCACACCCGGTGGTCCGATCAGGGTCAGCAGACGCCCGCCGTGCCCCATCAAGCGATCGCAGAGATGGTTGATCTCCGGGTCGCGGCCGAGGATTTCCGTTGGCGGGACGGGCCAGCAAGACGTCGCTTCTTGCGCTTCCTCTGTGATGACGACGCGCCGCTCGCGCAGGAAGGTGAGGGGAGCAGGCGGGCGCTCGCCACGGGCGAACGCCGCCAACTCCACAAGCCGGGCAGCCAGGAGTGGCTCGTCCTGCAACCCCAACGCGGGGAGATAGGCCTGGATCACAACCTCGACATCGGGCAGACGGTCGTCTCGCTCCAGCGATCCGATCAGCGAGCGGCTGTAGCCGGTGGCGGCCGCCAGATCGTCCTGTGTCATGCCGGCGCGTTTGCGCAGGCGCTTCAGAAGCTCGCCGAAGGTCGTAATGGTGATATCCGGGCGCTCATTCATTGGATCGTTCCCTTACACCAACCGCCGCCATAAGCACAAATAGAATTGCCGATCTATGCTTTGCCAACATATTGTAGCAGACAGACCATAGTCTGCCAAATCATTGCCGCGACGAATCATTATTGTGGCATGGTTGTGACATATAAGCTTCCATGTCGCCTGTCCATCGAGTAAAGTACCGAAATAGAAATAAAGGAGAAGACGATGCCTAAATACATCATCGAACGTGAGATTCCCGGGGCAGGAGAGATGACCCCGACCGAGCTTCGTGGAATCTCAGTCAAGTCCTGTAGCGTTGTGTGCGATCTTGGACCGTCGATTCAATGGGTCGAGAGCTACGTGACCGACGACAAGATCTATTGCGTCTATATCGCACCGAATGAAGCCATGGTTCGAGAGCATGCGCGCCAAGGCGGCTTTCCTGCCAACAGAGTATCGGCGGTTCGAACGATGATCGATCCGACGACGGCCGAGTAGTTTCAAGGGCTCCTGGGCCTAGACACGCCGCTTCTCGGAGGTGGCCCTAACCTGCTGCTGAACTCGGAACTGACACAAGCGGGCTTTGCACGCTCCTGGAGGGCTGGTTATCGGCAATGTTAGCTGATTCCTGTCACAAGCAAACCAGAGACCGGAGAGAAGAGGGGAGGTGATGTCCCTTGAAGGGTAAAGCACAGTTGCTCAGCAAGTAAGTGTCGAACACCACGTAACGTCAACCATACACCTGACAACCAGACATCCTATGAAGGAGGACGTCATGAACACAAAGAGCTTATTGATCGGTCTCGCCCTAAGTTGTATGCTCATCCTGGGCGTGGGCCAGGCAGACGCATGGGAAACGCCACCCGGTGGGACCAGCCCCATCCTGTTAGCCCCGGCGCTGGCTGGCGGCGGCGCGGGCAGCGCCATCGGCCCAGATGGAATGCTGTACGTCACCGAACCCGGCGCCGGCAAGATCTGGCGCGTCGATCCGCGAACCGGTGCCAGCACCTTGTTCGCCAGCGGTCTGCCGAAGCCTACCATTGGTCTCGGTGGGGCGATGGACGTCGCATTCATCGGCAAGACTGCCTATGTGCTGGTCACCCTTGTCGGCCCTGAACCGCCCTTCCTCGGCGGCAACGCCGGCGATGTTGTCGGCATCTACCGTATAGACGACTCAGACAGCTTCACCGCCGTCGCGGATATTGGCAAGTTCTCCATCAACAATCCACCACACACGGATTTCGCCATCAATACCGGACTCCAGTACGCGCTACAGACTTACCATAACGGGTTCCTGGTCACCGATGGGCACCACAACCGCGTGCTTCGGGTCGTACTCAGCGGCAAGATCATGGAGATGATGGCGTTCGACGACACCGTCCCGACCGGGCTGGCCGTGCAGGGCGGCACGGTGTACATGGCCGAGGCCGGACCGAACCCCCACTTGCCCGCAGACGGTAAGGTTGTATCGTTTGGGCCGAAGTCACCTACCATCACGGAGGTGGCCTCCGGCGCGCCCCTCCTGGTTGACGTGGAGTTTGGCCAGGGACGCACGCTCTACGCACTCGCGCAGGGCAACTTCCCAGTGGGGTCAGATGACGGTTCTCCGGCGCTGCCGAACACCGGCTCGCTGGTAGCAGTCAACGCGGACGGCACTTTCACGGTCATCACCGACGGTCTTAACCAACCGACTTCGCTCGAGTTCATCGGAAACACGGCGTATGTGATCACCTTGACCGGGGAGATCTGGAAAATCGAGGATGTCTCCGGTCCGCTTTTTGGCGAATCGCAGACGCCCCTTGCAGCCGCTGCGGTGGAGCAAAGCCAGTTGGCTCCGGCGACTACAGTAAGTTACACCGGGCAGGCTTGCCCGTGGGTTTATCCCGTCTACGATGCGGCGACACAGACGTTGGTGTCGCTATGTTCGGGTGTGAAGGTTGACATCACCGCCAAGCCCGCCGGGCGGGCGAGACCTGTTCCGGTTATCGAAGATCAGCCGTTCATTCCCTGTGGCTTCGGCGAACGCTTCGACCTGCTGGCCCTGAGTTGCCTGCACTAGCACCTCGTCAAGGCTGGTTTGAATCGTCGAGTCAGGCTCATCAGACTGGTGCCGAACACATCATTACAGCCTTGACAGAGTACGAGCAGTTGGCGAGCACAGAATCTGCCGTGTTGGGCCTATCGGGAGCGAGCTTGAGGTTCGCTCCCGATTCACTCAACCGGGACCCGGCACCCGCGGAGGTTATACCATGAAGAAGCCCCATCCGATACGAAGCGGCGTGATTGTGCTGACGATGGCCGGAGCGCTACTGGCCATGCCGGTCGCCGCGAAGCCCAAAAGACCCTGACAGCTTCCGCTATGCGCCGCCCCGGCAGCGTGACTGCCCGTTCAGGACGAGTTACGGAGACCCGCTCGTCATCCTCGAGCCCTGCGAGCCCGACTCGCCCCAACCGACTCGCGGATGACGAGCGGGTCGTATACGATCAAAGTGTAGCCGATGGCTGATAGCCAATAGAAGAATGCGAGGGGAGTCTATCATCCCTCGCATTCTTCGCGCCCGGATTCATCTTGCAAAAAACAGGGCCATTCAGTTCTCGGTTGATAAGTTGGGAGGCATAGTATTATCTCAGTAGTTGCAAGACTACAAATGGAGGTGACACTATGCCTGACTCAGTTATACCCTTGATGCAGTACCTTGTCGAGGTGCCAGACTTTCGGGCCGCGCAGGGCCGGCGCCACCCGCTGAGTGCGATTTTGGCGTTGGCGTGTGCCGCGATCTTGTGTGGTTATCGCAGCTACGGGGCGATGGCCGAGTGGGGGCGCAACTATGGTGGGGCGTTGGTGGCGGCGTTGGGTTTCACGCAGCCCACCACGCCGTGCGCGGCCACCCTGCACACGGTCTTCAAGCACCTGGATGTCGCGGCCCTGGAGGCGCAGTTGGGCCAGTGGGCGGAGCAGGTCCTGGCCAGCCAGGCGCGTGACGCCGATCAGCTCGAAGCCGTCGCGTGTGATGGCAAGACGCTGCGGGGCAGCTGTAAGTTGGGGGCGCCGGGTACGCATCTGTTGGCCGTGGTGAGCCAGCGGTTGGGCCTGCCATTGCAGCAATGTGCGGTGGCGGAGAAAACGAACGAATTGACCGCCATCTATGACCTCCTGGCCGGTTTGGTCCTGACCGGGCGCATCCTGACGACCGATGCGCTGCACACCCAGCGCGACCTGGCCCAGGCCGTGATTGACGCGGGCGGCGACTACGTGATGTGCGTCAAAGCCAACCAACCGCAGTTGCTTGAAGACATCGTCACGCTGTTTCAGGAGCCGCAGGTGGTGGCCGAGACGCTGACCGTGACCCGCCGCCTCGATGCCGGCCACGGGCGCATCGAGGCGCGGCGGTTGACCGCCAATTGGGCCTTGCGAGACTACACCGATTGGCCCGGCCACCACCAAGTCTTCCAACTCGAGCGCACCATCACGATCAAGAAGACCGGCGTCCAGCGGCATGAGGTTGTCTATGGCATCACCAGTCTGCCGCCCCAGCAGGCCGATGCGGCCCGCTTGCTGCGCTACACGCGCGGCCATTGGCGCATTGAAGCCGGCCACTGGATTCGCGATGTCACCTGCGATGAAGATCGGTCCCAAGTCCGCGCTGGGCATATCCCGCAGGTGATGGCCGCCTTGCGCAACACCGCCGTCGCACTCATGCGCCTGGCCGGCGAAACCAATATCGCCGCAGCCTGTCGCCGGCATGCTGCGCAACCCTGGACCGCTCTGGCTCTCATCGGCATTACCGCCGAGAACTGAATGGCCCTGCCGTCAAACTGTAACACTTGACTTTGCTAAAGTCTTATGATACTTTTACTAAAGTGAGCTTATTGCTAGCGTCGCACGGTATGGTGTAGCCTGCCTGTATTTCTCCGATGCAAGCAGCCATGTACGATCAACTCGCACACCAGGGTAAGGAGGCACTGTGTCTGGTAGGGCCGGGCTTACCACCGAAGCGACGCCACTAACAGACGGCCTGTTGCAGTCAGGCCCGATCGATGCGTAGATAAACGGGGGTAACAAACAATTCCAGGGCAAAGACGCGGCGCCTGTGTTCGATGGCCTGAACGCGCACGTCTTCGACATGCAGGCCTTGTTCCTGGTCAAGCGTGACATTCAAAAAGGGCTCAACGTTCTCTTCACCCAGGAGGTGACACCATGCTCAAGCCCATCCGTCTAGCCGCAGTCTTGTTCATCTTGACCGCTCTTCTACCTGCAACGAGCAGCCCCTCGTTCTTGGCGTCTGCAGCTCCGCACGCATTGGGTACCTCACCGACGCTGGTTGCGGCGGCGACTTACTCGATTCTAGCCGGCTCAATCGTGACCAATACTGGTCCGACCGCCGTGTCTGGAGATCTTGGTGTCAGCCCAAGTATCGGCGTACCGCCGCATGTCACTGGTTTTCCTCCGGGTATCGTCAGTCCCCCGGGCGCGATACATGACGCTGATGCGCACGCCGCGGCGGCGCAGGCTGACAACACCATAGCATTCGGCTTTCTTGACCAGCCCTGCGATGTCACCTACGCGGGTGTGCAGGACCTGACTCTCATCTCTCCTCTCGGGCCGGGTGTCTACTGCGCCCTCGGCTCCTTCATGCTGAGTGGAAATCTGACCCTCACCGGGTCAGGCGTCTGGATCTTCAAATCTGCATCAACGCTCATCACGTCGCCCGGTTCATCTGTTACCGGCGGCGACCCATGTAACGTGTGGTGGAGGGTCGGCAGTTCTGCGACTCTCGATACAACCACTACGTTCATAGGGAATATCCTCGCGCTCACCTCTATCGGCATGAATACCGGCGCAACCTTGAACGGTCGAGCGCTGGCGCAAACTGGCGCCGTGACGATGGATGCCAACGCCATCTCCCTGGTCTGCGCCGCCGCCCCGAACCCGAGCCAGATCATCGTGGACAAGGTTACCATCCCGGCGGGTTCGGACGTCAACTTCGATTTCGGCCTGACCGGCGGCGAGCCACCGATCAACGTCCCATTCAGCCTGACCGACGCGGCCGCTCCTTTCGAGAGCGCGAACCTCTACGAAGGAACCTACCAAGTGACGGAAACCGTCCCCACCGATTGGGAGTTGAGCGCATCCTGCACCACGGATAGCGCCACGCCCGATGATGCGACCGATGATGTCACCTTCGACTATGCAAACGGCGCTGAACTGCCGCTGGCATCCGGCGAGACGATCCGCTGCACCTTCACCAACACCGAGAACCCCGAGACGGGCAACATCATCATCAAGAAGGTAACGGCGCGCCCGGGCGCTACGACGCTGTTCCCATTCGACCCGAGTTGGCGCGACTCCAACTTCTCTCTGCTGGACGGTCAACAGAATGACTCCGGCCCGTTGGTCCCCGGCAGCTATACCGTGACGGAACTGGCGCCAAACTACTGGGAGCTTACCGACCTGGTCTGCGTTGACCCGGATGGTGGCTCAACGGTGGATCTGGCGAGCGCAACGGCGACGATAGACCTCGATGCGGGCGAAACGGTGAGCTGCACCTTCACCAACACCAAGTATGGCCGCATCGTCGTCGTCAAGGAAGTCGGCCGGAACAGTAAGCCGTGGGATCCCGCCACGATGTTCGAGTTCGACCCGAGCTGGAGCGCCGGCAACTTCTTCTTGCAGAATGAGCAGCAGTTCGACACGAGCTACACCCTCCGGCCGGGCAACTACACCTTGACCGAGGTGAACCTACCCGTCGGCTGGCAGTTGCTCCAGATTGGATGCACCGACCCGTCGGGCGGCACGACGACGTCACTGGCCACCAAGACGGCGAATGTAGGTCTGGCTACGGGCGAGACGGTGCGCTGCAAGTTCCTGAACATCAAGAAGTAACTGGCTGAGGCGGGCCTTGTCCCGCCCTTGCGACACAGTGCGCGCCCGACGGGGTCATCCTGTCGGGCGCGTTTTTTGTATTCCGACCAGTTGACTCCACTGATGAGAAGCTGTCGTCTGCGCCGCGTTTGACTTCCCAATCTTTACGCGTACCATAGGGGGCAGACCTGCGCGGTCGTGCAGACCGCGCAGGTCGATAGCGAGGAGAGAGGAACCTGCCGCCATGCAGATCACCGTCCAACCGCTCGCGGAGAGCGACTTGAAATCGTTTCCGAAGACCCTGAGCTTCGGCAAGACCTTCGCCAACCGCATGTTCATCCAGCGCTATGACCCCGAGGACGGCTGGCACGATGCCCGCATCACCGCCTACGGCCCGCTGTCGCTCGACCCGGCCACCGCGGTCTTGCATTACGCGCAGGAGATTTTCGAGGGGCTCAAGGCCTACCGCCGGCCCGACGGGAACGTCAACCTGTTCCGCGCGTGGGAGAACACCGCGCGCTTCAACCGCTCGGCGCAGCGCATGTCCATGGCGCTGGTAGACCCGGAAGAGCATTTCGAGGCCATCGCCGAACTGGTGCGCCTGGAGCACGAATGGGTCCCCTCCGACGAAGGCTCGTCGCTCTACATCCGCCCCGTGCTGATTGCCGCTGACCCGGCGTTGGGCGTCCACGCCAGCCACACCTACATTCACTACATCATCGTCGGCCCGGTGGGGCCGTATTTCGCCACCGGCTTCAACCCCGTGCCGGTCTACATCTCACGCGACTACGTGCGCGCCGTGCGCGGCGGCACCGGCGCGGCCAAGACGGGCGGCAACTACGCGGCCAGCCTCTTTGTGGGCGAGGAAGCCGCGCAGAAGGGTTATCAGCAGGTGTTGTGGCTCGACGCGGTGGAACGGCGCTACATCGAGGAAGTCGGCGCGATGAACATCGCGTTCGTCTATGAGGGCAAACGCATCGTCACCCCCGCGCTCTCCGGCAGCATCTTGCCGGGCATCACGCGCGATTCGGTGCTG
>JBBQRS010000149.1:0-9959 GCA_038214535.1 Anaerolineae bacterium | reverse complement strand
AGCGCGCCCCATGACGCGCAGCGCCAGCCCGTATTCCCGCGCCAATCCGAACATCACATCGGTAATCTCAGGCTTGCGGTTTATGCGCAGGCTGTGCCAGTCCAGGTGGGTCGGCGCAAGCCCCTCAGCCAGCACCGCCTCGATCTGCGCCCGGAATTCCGTCTCCAGCTCATCCAGCCTGCCCCGCGCGAAAAGCTCCGCCATGCTGTCGAAGGGGTAGAAGTAGCCGGTCTCATCAACCAGTGAGGGCACTTTGTCCGTCGTGGTGAGCGGCCCGAATACTTCATGGACCGTATCGCGGATGGCGGTCAGATGCACGCCGAAGGCGATATTGGGATGCTCGCGGAGGTAGTCCATCGCGTGCGAAGCCGCGGGGCAGGGAATCATCAGGGTCGTAGAGCGAACCAGTCCGACTTCGAGCGCGCCGATGATGGCTTCATTGATCGCGGGGTGCATCCCGAAATCATCGGCGTTGACGACCAACAGCCGCGCATCCGCCGGATAGCCCAACAGTCGATTGGTCTGACTCATACAATTCTCTTGCACCGAATTACGCGAATTACACTGGCCTCTAGAAACCCGGTTTCCGGCTTCGCCGAGAAACCGGATTTCTGATTTTCGTTCAATTCGTGTAATTCGTGGCAAAGTTCCTAAGCCGGCCAGATTTGCAGGCCGCCGTCTACGCGGAGGACCTGGCCGGTGATGTAGGAGGCGTCGTCGGAGGCGAGAAAGGCCACGACTGCGGCGATTTCGCTCGGGCGGCCATAGCGCTTCTGCGTGCCGGTGGTGACCATCATGGCTTCCTCGGTAGGGCGGCTGGCGACGAACCGCCCGGTGACCACATCGCCGGGGGCCACCACATTGACGCGCACATCGTAAGGTCGCAGCATGTCGGCCAGGCAGCGCGTGTACTCGTGCGCGGCGGCCTTGGCGGTGCGATAGATCGCCGAACCTGCGCCGCCCGCCAGCCCCGCAATCGAGCCGACCGTGACGATATTGCCAGATCGGCGCGCCATCATCTCCGGCGCGACCGCGCGGCAGGCCAGGATGCAGGTCATCAGGTTGCGAGCCATGATGGCGTGCAGGTCGGCCAGCGGGATGTTGACGGGGTCGTTGCCCGTAGGCTTACCGGCGTTGGGGGCCGTCGCGCCCGCCGCGCCGATGTCGCCGCCCGCACAGTTGACCAGGATGTCAATGCGCCCGAAGCGTTCGTGGATCTGGCTGACCAGTGCGTCAACCACTGTGGCATTGGTCAGGTCGCCGCAGACGGCCAGCGTTTCGCCGCCGTGGTCGCGCGCAATGGTCTCGGCGACGGCACCCAGCGACTCCGCTTCGCCGAATGCGCGGGATGACTCGGGCCGCGAGCCGTGTACGACGACCGTCGCGCCTAAACTTGCAAAGTGGTCGGCAATCTCACGCCCGATGCCGCGCGATGAGCCTGTGACCCAGACAACTTTCCCCTGAAACGGTTGCTCCATAGTGGCGTCCTTTCTCTGTCATGATGATTGAAGGCTGCATTATTCCAGGCTGACGATTTGTAATGCGCCTTCGGGGGACGGTTGCGCGCCGGATTCTTCGGGCGCATTTCGTTGCACCCGCAGCAAGACCCAGACCATGATTCCCGAAGCGAAGGCGAGGATCGCGCCCAGCAGGAACAACCGATTGTAGCCTGCGGCCGCCGCGAGGTGTCCGCCGTTAAAACTCATGCTGGCGAACCCCAGACTCATTGCCATCGAACCGGCCCCGGCCACCAGCGCCCGCTGCGTCGGATCGGCCATCTCCATCAGCCGCATCTGATAGTTGGGGACCCACATCGAGATGAGCGCGAGCGTGACGATGACACCCACCGCGCCGCCAACCCAGCCGGGGGTGAGCGCCATCACCAGCAGGCCGCCCGTCATGCCCAGCGACGCGACCAGCATGATGGCCATGCTGCCATATTTGCGAGCGAACGGCGCACCGAGCAGCGCGGCCACAACGGCGAGGGCCGTGCCCACACTGGTGATCAACCCGATGAGCGCCGTTGGCAGGCCGAACTCCAGATCGAAGTAGGCCGGATAGAAGACCCGGCTGCTGGCCATGGCGCTGTGGTTCAGGAACGCGCAGGCGAGCAGTACGGCCAACGGTAATAGCGTCGGCAGGGCGGCCTGGCGGGTAGGCGCTTTGGGCGGCGTGGGGACGTACCCGATCCTGGAGAGCGGCGCAATCCCGATCAACCCGATGGCGACCGACGCGATCAGCGCGTAACGGTAGGGGGCAGGCAGGGCGGTTGTCACTCCGGTCAGGGCAGCAAAGAAGGCGGGCAACAACCCGCCGATGAGTGCGCCGAGAAAGGTGCCAAATCCGGCCAGGCTCTCGCGAAAGGAGTAGGAGAACTTGCGGTTCTCATCGTTGGTGAAGGTCATCAGCGCGGTCATCTGGTTGACGTTGAAGGTCGCCCAGCCGCACGCGCCGACGAACTGGGAACTCAACAGCCAGACGGGGCGCGCCTGGGTGGGAATAAATTCGGCGACCGGTAACAGCGCTGCGCCGCCCAGCATCGTCAACGCACCGAGGATCATCATGCGCCGCGGGCCGAAGCGCGCGCCGAGCATCCCGCCGGGGATGCTCGCGAGCGAGAAGCTGAGCGCGCCGGTGGCGAAGTAGAGGCCCATGAACTCGGGTCCGTAACCGAGGCGCAGCACGTAAATCGCCTTCAGCAACTGCTGCATCCCCATGAAAGAGGCCGACAGAAAGGCCGTGGCAATCGCCACGAACCAGACATCATGCCCTAGCGCGGGGAAGTGGACCCGGTTGGCAAGCCGGTTGATCACGTGATTGGCCTCATCCTGAAGCGTCGGTCAGGCCTCGTGCGCCGCCTGGATGGCCCAGGCCAGATTCTCGACGGCGATGTCGTTCGGGACGGTGCAGCCCGCGCCGACGATGAAGCCCACGCGTCCCGCCTCCGAGACGGCAGCGCGCACTTCGCGGGTGATCTCGGCGTGCGAACTGTCTACGATTGGCCCGCGCTGATCTACCCCGCCGACCAGCGTTTGCCCGAATAGTTTGCGCCCTTCGGTTAGCGACAGGTTGTCCAGTTGCGTCGCCCAATTGACAGCGTGCGCGGGGTAATCGGCGTAACCGTCCAGCCGGATATTTCCGCTGCAAATGTGCAACAGGTCGAAGGTCGCGCCGGCTTTCTCGGCTTGCTGGAGCACGGTCACGTCGTGCGACTTGACATAACTCTCCCACGTCTCCGTCTCGAAGCGCTCGCGCTCGCCGCCCTGTGCCGAGAAGTAGATCCCCGCGGCCCCGGCCGCGATACACGCCGCGGCGAACTTGCCCAGGCTTTCCGCGATGGTCGCCAGCCCGGCGCTGACCGCAGCCGGGTCGGCATGCAGGTGGGCGGTGACCTGGCCGCCGCTGATGTCGTTGCCGGTAGCATAGGGGTTGAAGATCGTTGTGATGACCAGCGCTTCGTCGCCGATGTCGTCCACGATGCGCTTCAGCCCGTCGAGCTGGTCGCGATAGGGAGCCGAGTTCTGTGGCGCGGGGCGCAGGCGGCGCCAGTCGGTGGGGTGATCAATTTTATCAATGCCCGTCAACGCGTAGCCGTTGTCGTTCATCACTTTGAGGAAATCGGGTTGTGCCGCGTTGTAATAGGCCAGATGCGCTTCGGCCATCGCCTGACCGGCGCGTTGTTCGGCGGGGAAGTGAAACCAGAAGCTGGCCGGGATCACATCTACGGGTTGTTGATGCAGGGCGTTTCTCACGCGTTCGATCTTATTCACGATCTGTATTCTCCTATCTTACTCGGGGGCCGATCCGGCAATCAAGCCGTAATCGGGCCAGGCGCCGGGCTATGGCGCGGGTCAATTACCCAGAATTGTAACATTGCGACGCCGATTGCCGCCAGCACGACCGCGACGCCGAACATGCCCTGATAGCCGGCTAAGGTGGCCAGCGCCCCACCGATGAGCGGCGCAGCGGTGCGGGCCGGGGCCAATAGGGTGTTGGTCAACCCGATGTAGGTGGGGCGGTCGGCGTCGGCGCCGAACTCCAGGACGATGTTGGGGCCAGATACCTGTTCGGCCGCCATACATGAGCCATAGAAGATGAAGGCAATGTAAATTGCGATCGGGGATGGGATGATCAGCGCGCTGGCGGTCGCCAGCAGCATGGAGAGGGTGGCGACGACCAGCACCAGCTTGTGCCCCGTCCGGTCGGCCACCAGCCCCCACAATGGATTCATCACGGCCTGGCTGCCCGCCAGGATCGCCGTCAACAGGCCGACCTGCGCCGCTCCAAAGCCGAATCGCTCCGCGCCGTAAACCATCAGGAAACCGCCCGCCATACCGCCCGCATTGGCGAATGACCGGGCGATGAGATAATGCACGTAGTTGGGGTTGCTCCGCATCAGCGCCGGCAACTGGCGGAAGTATTCCCGCTCTGAAATGCGCGGCTTGATGACCAGCCCCGCCGGCTCACGGTTCAGCGCCAGCCCAACCCATGAAATCATTTGCGCGGCGAAGGCAAGGAAGAACGCAAAGGCGAAGTTACGCGAAAACGGATAGCCGGTGAGGATCAGGCCCGCGCCCCAGGCCCCCACGATCCCCATCAGCGCGCCCAGCCCGTTGGCCGTGCCCGACCACATGCCGCGGCGCTGAACTGGAATGACCTTCGCAATCAGGTCGGACCACGCGGGCATCCCGATGCCCGCGCTCACGGCCCAAAGCGCAAGGAAGAGGAAGAAGAGCAGCAGCGTCAGTGTTGGATTGGGGATGGCGAACGCGAGCACCGCCAGTCCGATGTAGAGAAATGCGCCGCGCTCACCCGGGCCGCTGACCAGCAACACGAAGCGCTTCTTGTACCGCAGCCGTTCGGTGAAGTTGGCGGCGAAGAGTTGGGGCAACAAAAACCCCAGGCTGGCAATCGCCGGGATGAGGCCAATGGCAAGTTTGGAATCGGTGAGCTTGCTGACCAACAGCGGCATCACTGTGGCCTGCGAGACGAGATTCATCGCCAGCGCATAAAAGCTCAGATCCATCACATTGATCCAGAAGTTCCAGCGGTAATTCTCGGCGACGTACTGATCGAACTCATTGCGGTCAGCAGTGAGGATTTGGTTTTCGGTCATGATGTGTGTCTGTTTGGTCCGGTGAAAGATCGGGCGAATTGACCCGACGGAAGATGATTTTACTACGTTTGCAGACGCCCGACGAATTGCGGCGTGCAGCATCAAGAATCTAACATTGCTCGGAGACGAGGCTTCAGCCGATTACGCACGATACTCATGATGCCTCAAAAACCGACTAAAGTCTCCACTCCAAAACTTAAAAACCGCCGATGACCTGATAGCTGATTCGGGGCGTTGTGCGCTATACTGTTTGTGAATGCCCGCCAGGGCCAGATTACGGATTTCTAGATTACCGCAGGAGGCGAGATCATGCTGACCGGAAAAGCTCTCATTGCCGATGTTGATCGCACGCACACGGATTACGGCGAGGTGGCCGTCTGGTGGATGGGGCAGCACAGCTTCATCTTCAAGGCCGGCGATGTCGTGATCTATCTGGATCCGTTTTTGACGCCCGTATCCTCGCGCCAGATCCCGGCGATGCTGCGCCCCGAAGAAGTGACCAATGCAACCATCGTCTGCGGAACGCACGATCACCTGGATCACATTGACCGCGAGACATGGCCGCCCATCGCCGCGTCGTCGCCGCACGCGCGTTTCATCCTGCCTGAGCTGGTGCGCGAGAGCGTCATCGCCGAACAGGGGCTCGCACCCGACCGGTTGATCGGGATGGATGACGGCAAGTCGGTGGAAGTGGCCGGGGTGCGCATTACCGCCATCCCTTCGGCGCACGAACTACTGGATCGCGACACAACTACGGGGATGTATCCGTATCTGGGTTATATCCTGGAGGCCAACGGTTGCACGATCTACCATAGCGGCGATTCATGCATCTACGAAGGGATGCAAGCCCGCCTGCGCCAGTGGCCGCACTTCGACGCGATGCTCCTGCCCATCAACGGGCGCGACGCCAAACGACTGGCGTCCGGCTGCATCGGCAACATGACCTATCAGGAAGCGGCGGATTTGTCGGGGGCGTTGCAGCCGCGGCTAACTATCCCCGCGCACTATGAGATGTTCACGGATAACAGCGCCGACCCGCAGGCATTCCTGGACTACATGCAGGTCAAATACCCGGCGCTGGGCACGGCGTTGCCGAAACATGGCGAGAAGTTCATCATCCGCGCTGCAAGCGATTGACGGTCCGTTTAACTCTTGCGCAGGTCGCCCCAGGCCGCGAAGAGGCTGCCGAAAATAATCAGCGCGCCGCCGACGATTTGCGGCGCGCCGAACGGCTCACCAAGGAGCAGCACGCCGAACAAGGCGCCGAAGACGGGCAGCATGTTGAAGAAGGCGGTGGCGCGCGCCGGGCCGACGCGGCGCACCCCTTCGTTCCACGCCATGTACGCGATGACGGACGGAAACAGCCCGATGTAGACGATCGCCGCGATCACCCCCAGGCTGATCTCCGGTGTGCGCGTGCTGCCCTCGAAGACGGCGGCCACCAGCAGAAACGGTAGCCCCAGGAAGGTAGAAAGCGCCGTCGCCGATAGGGAAGACCGGTCGCGAGTGGCAACCCGGCTCAGCACCGAGTAGAGCGCCCAGGCGGCCACCGCGCCCAGCACCAGCAGGTCCCCCGGATTGAGCCGAAAGCCGCCGGCGTCCGTCGTCCCGCTGCCTGCGATCACCGCAACCCCGGCAAGCGAGATCAGCGCGCCCAGCCCGGCGCGTGGTGTGAACCCTTCGCGCAGGATCAGCGCGCTCATCAGGCCGATCACCAGCGGCGTCGTGCCGGTGATCAGGGCGGCGTTGGCGGCGGTGGTGGTGCGTAATCCGGCGTAGAGCAGGCTGTTGAAGCCGAACACGCCCGTCAATCCCATCCCCAGCAACAACGGCCATGAACTGCCGATGCGCCGTTCGGCGGCGGGCGCGCGGCGTAGGAGCAGGGCGAAGATCAGCGCGGCCACGGTGAAGCGCGCCACGGTCAGCGTGAACGGCCCGACGGCCCCGCGCAACAATCGCCCCAGCACGAAGTTCGTCGCCCAGAGGAAGCAGGAGAGGTTGACCAGCACGTAGGCCCAGCGCGGATCGGCGCGGCGTTCATCTTTCGGGACAGCAGTAGTGGAGAGATCAGCCATAGATGATATTGGGAGAAAATGATGAGGCGACCGGTACCGGTCGCCTCAAGAGTCTCAGGGTTTACAAAACTTTAGGGTTTCCAGACTTCCCAGACACGGCCCACCAACTCCGGCCCCGGTGTGAGCGTTACCTCGCCCGGTACCCAGCCCGACGGCGTGACCTCGCCGGTGGCGCGCACGTGCTGGAATGCCTGCACCTGGCGGACCAGCTCTCTGGTGTTCCGGCCCACTTCGGGGGTCAGCACTTCCATGGCGCGGATCACGAAATCGGGGTCAATGATGAACCGGCCGCGGATATCCACGCCTGCCGCTTCGTCGTAGACGCCGTACACCGTGCCGACCTTGCCGCCCCCGTCGGACAACATGGGGAAAGGCACCCCACCATCCACCATCTTGGACAGCTCTTGCTCTTGCCAGATCTTGTGGACGAAACGGCTGTCGGTGCTCATGGAAAGCACAACGACATCCATCGCCTTCAGATCGTCATATATGGCGGCGACCGCCGCCAATTCCGTCGGTCAGACGAAGGTGAAATCGCCCGGATAGAAGCAGAGGACGATCCACTTCCCCTTGTGATCCGACAACTTCACGGGCTTGAAACCTTCGCCCTGGATGTAGGCGGTGGCTTCGAAATCTACCGCTTCCTTACCGACGTGTGCGAGCATTTTGCTGGCCTCCTGTGCTGGCATGTTGGCCCCACTCGGGGCGGCTTCCTGTGCGGGCATGATCGGCCCGCGGACGGGTGTAACGCAACCGTCTTTTTCCGGCATGTTACCCTCCTGTGCTGTAACTGACCTGACATGTTCAATATATCACGTCCGAGGTCTCTGTGCAAGAAGGTACGAAAGGGTGAAGGCGCGCCAATCAATCGGCGCAGGCCATACTGGATTTCCCCCGCAAACGATTGTGACGTTACAACACTGGATCGTTTAGAGCATACGTCTCGATAAATGCCTTGACCACGCCGTTCGTCCAACCGAAACCGTCTTGTACCGGGTACTCGCCGCCGCCACCCGGCTTTTCCGGGTCACAAACGTCGTATTTCTCCATCATTTTGCCGGTGCGCCGATAGACGTTTTCTGTGACGCTGGTAAAACGTTTGGCAATCTCGCGCGCGAGGTCGGGGGCGTGATGCTTCAGTCCCTCAGCCGTTATCCATTGCAGGGGCGCCCAGCCGTTCGGGGCATCCCATTGTTGCGTCGTTTCATAGGGCGTCGTGACGACGCCGCCAGCTTTCAAGAACCGATCGTTGACCTGCTTTGCGACCCGTTTGGCCTGCGTGTCGGTGGCCAGCCCAAAGTACAGCGGATAGACGCCGGCCAGCGACCAGACGCCCGTTTGTGCGCCCTCGCTCCAGCAGTAATCGAAGAACCAACCTTGTTCCTCGTTCCAACAGTACGTCAGAATAGCCGCTTTACGGCGTTCCGCGGCTGCGGCATACTCAGAGGCTCTGGGCGCGTTCTGCTGCTTCAGCCAGTTGGCGAGTTGACTTTCTACGTTGTACAGCAGGCAGTTGAGGTCAACCGGGATGATTTCCGTGGTGCGAATACTTTCCAGCTTCCAATCACAGTTTTGGTCTGGCGTCAGCCAGCGGCTGCTGAAATCCCAGCCTGATTCTGCGGCGGCCCTGAGGTTGCGATAGAGTTCAGCTTGACGATGCGACGAAGCGCGCGCGTAGAGCGCTTCATCCTCCCAAAAGGCTTCTTCTCTCGGTGTGTTCCTGTCATCCCAATGCCGATTTAAAACCACGCCTTCCGCCAGGGCCACGGTCCTCCGACTTGGCGCCGAGTTTCCTGCGTATGCTTCCGCCTGACCATCCATCCAGTAGCGGTATTCTGCTTCGAGGCGCGGGAGGAAGCCCGCAATGGCGTCAAATCCCTTTGTCTGTTCGAGAAGCTGGAGCATGTTACAAAAGAACGGTGGTTGCGATCGACTCAGATAGTAGACGCGATTGCCGTTGGGGATATGACCGTAGCGGTCCAGCAGATCGGCGAAATTCCTGACCATATTCTCGAGGAGATCAACACGTCCGGAGGCCACCAGACCCAGCGTCGTGAAATAGGTGTCCCAATAGTAGCTCTCCCGGAAGCGCCCGCCGGGGACAACATAGGCATACGGGAGGGCAATGCGTGTGCTGTACAGCGAGGTATGCACATCCGGCGCGCGTGTCAGCACGTCCCACAGCTTGTCAATGTGCTCTTCCATCGAAATGCGTGGGCTTGCGCCGGAATTTGCGGCGGTCGGCAATTCGAAGTGCGCGGCGACGAACTCTGCCAGCAACCCCTCGAATAACTTCATCACCAGATCGGGGTCCGATTTCGGCAGGCAATCCGGGAAGGTCTTCGAGTCGCCAAAAATACGGGATCGTTGCACCGCTTCAAACAACGCGCCATCGGCCTGTATGTAGTTCTCAGTCATGGGTATCACCGCCTGAAATGCTACTTCGGCTTCCTGAAATTCGTCTCGGTGCTGATATGGCTGCGCTAGAAATGTCAACAGAACCTAATCTCGGTAGCGATCCAGGTATTCGCTCAGATCGAGATCACCTAGTGGGTCACTTGGCGTGACCCTTGCCATCCTTGGTAGAGATTGGTAAACTGCGGTCATCCTGCAAGTTGGAAGTGCATGATGACTTACCGTAAGGTGAACCCGCTCCGTGCCCTGACGGACGACGAGCGCGCAGTGTTGACGCAAATCAGCCGTGCGACCAGCGCACCGGCCAGCCATGTGGCCCGTGCCAGGGCACTGCTGGCCGTGGCCGCCGGCAA
>JBBQRS010000148.1:0-10009 GCA_038214535.1 Anaerolineae bacterium | reverse complement strand
ACGTTGGACCGGAAGTCAATGTCATATCGAATGCTGCGCAGCGACGTTACCCTTCGTGCCCCTCAATCGTCCCGTCCTTCAGCATCAGGATGCGATCCACGTAGTCATCCACCAGCGGGTCGTGGGTCGCCATCAGCATCGTCATGCCTTCTTCCGCGCAGATGCCCTGGAAGAGCGTGAGGATTTCGCGCCCGGTGGTCGAGTCGAGTTCGCCCGTCGGCTCGTCGGCCAGGATCAGGTGCGGCTCGTTCGCCAGCGCACGCGCAATCGCCACGCGCTGCTGCTGCCCGCCCGACATCTCCGAGGGCCGGTGGTGAATCCACTTGCTCAGCCCCACCAGGTTCAGGCAATAGGTCGCCCGGTCATGCCGCATCTTGCGGCCCTTACCGGCGATCCGCAACATCAGCTCGACGTTCTCGTAGGCCGAGAGCGTGGGCAGCAGGCCGAACGACTGGAAGATGAAGCCTACCTGCCGCGCACGCCACTGCGTCCGCGCCCGGTCGCTCATCGTCGCCGTGTCCTGCCCGAAAATCAGCACCTGGCCCGACGTCGGCTGATCCAGCCCGCCGATCGCGTTCAGCAGCGTCGTCTTGCCGGAGCCCGACCGCCCCTTGAGCGCCACGAACTCGCCGGGGGCCACGCGCATATTGATGCCGCGCAGCGCATGCACCTCGCGCGTTCCCACCTTATAGGTGCGATACACATCCACCGCTTCCACGGCAGGCACAACCGGCGTCGCATCCGCCACAATCAATTCTTCAGGAATGACTTCAATCGTCGTCACGATGTCTTCTTCCCCCGTCCCAGTCGCAGCATATCGCGCACGTTGCGCCGTTTCGCCGTCGGGATCAGCTCACCCGCGCGCGTTTCCCGGATCACCTCTTCGGTCTGCCCACCCGCCGGCACAATCAGGATGCCGTCTTCCGTCATCTCCAGCTTGGCGCGGCCCTGAATGTTGAATCTCGCCAGATAATCCTTCGGGATTTGCAGCCGCCCCGCCGAGTCGAGCACCACCATCTCCTCGAATACGTCTTCGACATGGGTGTCTTCGTCGTGCGCGCCCTCCGCGCCGTTGTTGCTCTGCCCCGTCTGGCGCACCGTCTCGCTCGCCAGCTTGCCGTCGCGGATCGCCACCACGCGTTGCACGTGGCGCGCAATGCCGGTGTCATGGCTCACGATCAGGATCGTCACCCCCAGCTCGCGGTTCAACGTTTGCAGCGTCTGGTAAATCGCGAGCGCCGTCTGCGAATCCACCTCGCCCGTCGGCTCATCGGCCAGCAGCAGGATGGGGCTGTTTGCCAACGACACGGCAATGGCGACGCGTTGCTGCTCGCCGCCCGAGAGTTGCGACAGCCCGTGATGGCTGCGCGGCCCCAGCCCCACCATCTCCAGCAGATCGGTCGCGCGTTTCTTGGCCCCGCGTGAGTTGCCTGCCAGCGTCATCGGCAGTTGCACGTTCTCGACCGCGCTCAGATAGGGGATCAGGTTGCGGGTGGCCTGCTGCCAGACGAACCCCACCTTCGACCGCCGGTAGCGGTTCAGCGCCGCATCCGACATCTTGAGCAGGTCGTTGTTATCCACCCACACGCGCCCCGCGGAAGGCCGGTCGAGCCCGCCCAGGATATTCATCAGGGTGCTCTTACCCGACCCGCTGGCCCCGACGATGCCCATCAGCTCGCCCGGCGCGACTACCAGGTCGAGTCCTTGCAGCGCAAAGACTTCCAGGTTGGCGATCTTGTAGATCTTGACCAGATTGTCGCAGATGATAAAGGGTTCAGTTGACATAATTATGCTGTCTCGCCTAGCTTGACCGCCTGGAAGATGCGCATCCGCATCAGCAGCGCCGCCAGGACCACGAGCGCCACCACAAACATGACTCCGAACAGCATCCAGATCCGGAAGATCGCGTCCCACGCGATGATGACCTGATAGGGCGGGATTTGCGCCTCCAGCCCCGACCCCACTTGCAGGGCCGGGATGAAGAGGTTGCTGACCAGTACGCCGAACCCCGTGCCCGCCACCAGCCCCGTCAGGATCAGGAAGGCCAGCTCCCATGCCAGGAAGGAGGTCATTTGCCCGGCGGAAAGGCCGATGGCCCGCAGGATGCCCAACTCGATGAAGCGCCGGCGGAAGGAGAAGAGCGCATACAGGAAGAAGCCGAGCACCGTGAGCAGGGCCGCCGCGGCGAAGCCGATGGAGAGGAAGCCGAACAACCCCTGGCGTTCCGGTCGTTGCTGTTCCGTCGTCACACGGGCCAGCGCGTCATCGTAGTCCAGCACGTTGAGATTCAGCGCCCGGATCTGCGTCACCAGCTCCTCAGGGTCCACGTTGCGGTCGGTCTTCAGCCACACGTCGTAAGGGAACTGGTCGCCGGCCTGCTCATACAAGTAATCGAGGTTGCCGACGAAGAGCGTCTCCTCGTCTTCCGCGCCCGGATACCACGTCGGCCACAGGTTGAACCAGCCCGCGATCTTCAGGTCCAGTTCGCTGCGCGTGCCGTAGGTGTCCACATCCACGCGAATCGTGTCGCCCACCTTGAGCTGATTCTGCGCCATGTACTGACCGGGCACCAGCACCGCGTTCGGCGTGGCCGCCAGCGAGTTCATCAGCGTGCCCAGCCGATAGGGCGAATAGTCGTTGCGCCACGAGCGCGCCGCCACGTTGCCAAAGTCGAGCCGGTCAATCCCCATGAAGACGCCGCGCTGCGAGCCGCCGCTCAGCCGGCTGGTCGCGCCGTAGGTACCGACGCGCGCCGACCCCTGTATCCCCGGAACTTTCCGATATTCGGAGACGGGCAGGAAGTTCCAGCGCGGCCCCAGGTCTTCCTGAGGGGTCGCCGCGGCGTTGCCGCCGCCCGCGCCCATGCCGATGCTGAACCCGCCGCCCGACATCTGCGTGTCTTCGCCCAACTCCACCACGTGCATGTCCGACCCGATCTTATAGTACGTCTGGTCATACAGGTGATTGTCGAGCGTGGTCGCCAGCGACGCGGTGAACGCCGAGAGGCTGAGCGTGAGCGTCAGCAGGAGCAGCGGCCCCGTGTAGAAGCCGGGTGTGCGGGCCAACTGGCGCGCCGCCAGCATCGTGCCCACGCTGCCCAACTGCCCCGCAATCCAGCCGAGGATGTTCATGATGAGCGGCAGGAACCGGATCATCACCAGCGTCAACGAAAAGGTCATCAGCGCGGGCAGCAGGAACAACAGCGGGTTGGCAAACGGATCGCTGGCCCCGGTCTCTGCGCCCGGCAGGATGATGCTGCCCTGTTGGCGCAGCACGTACAGGCCATAAATTGACACGCCCATCAGGATGAAATCGAGGAACGCGCGTTGCCACCAGGGCGGCTTCATCGAGCGGGCGCGATCCTGCTTGTAGGTGACGATGGTGAAGCGCGATGCGCCGACCGTCGGGATCAGTTGCGCGGCCAGCGCCAACCCCACGGCCAGGATGCCGTATTGCAATGTTGTCGTCGTGGATTGCACGCGCAGGTTAGAGACGGCGGTGAAGTTCAGGAAGCTGGTCGCCCGCCCGATGGTGTGCGCGATCCACTCGCTGAATGGGATCGCGACGGCGAGCGCAATGGCGCCCAGGATGAGACCCTCGACCGCGGCGATGCTGACCACCTGGCCCGACGTTGCGCCGCGCGAGCGCAGCACGGCGATCTCGTTGCGCTGCCGGTTCACCGTCAGCCCCACCACCAGGATGATGAACGCCAGCAGCAGGCCGATAATCGGCACGCTGAACGCGTAGAGCAGGATGGTGAGTAGGCGCGAAGATTTTTGATATGCGGCGAGCGGCGCCTGCGGCGAAATCGCCAGCGCCATGTTGGGCAACAGGGCGGCTGTTTGCTGTTGGGCGGTAGTCAGCTTCTGCAGCAGCGGGCCGGCATCCTTGGCGTGGACGTTCGAACCATCCATCACCAGATACCATAGCGCAACGTAGACCTCATCCTCGATGACGGGGGACACTCGTTGCATGAAGGTCCCTTCCGGGATGAGCAACAGGTCTTCGAGCGCCGACGGTTCGTAAAACCAGTAATCCTCAGTGGGATCGGTGGCGCGCCACACCCCGGCGATTTCGATGGGGATCTGGATGGAGGTTTTGTTGTTGGCGGTTTTCGGCGCGAAGGTGGTGAAGGTTTCGCCGACTTGTAGCCCCAGTTCCTCGGCGCGCGCCGCCGAGATCAGCACCGGCACCGGGCTGTTCACGTCCGCGGGCGCGGGGGGGGGGAACTGCCCCTCGATGATGTCAATGTGGTTTTCGATGTCGCTGGCGAAACCGTAGGAGACCCACGCCAGCGGCTCGCGTACGTCGGCGTATTGCGCCTGATCGGCGGGGAAGAGCCGGAAGTTGTCGGTCTTGACGTGGCGCACCAGTGTTTGCAACCGCAGGCCCAGGTCAACGCCGCCCGGCTGGCCCGGCGAGGACAAGAAGGCATCCACCGGCGCGACCTCTTCCCACTCCAGCGGGTCATACCAGGAGCCGACGTAGCGGAACATGTAGGCGAAGGGCGGGCGCGCCTTGCTCACCGTGCCCTCGGCGGGCGCATCGAACAGGCCGGCCCGCAGCGTCCGGTAGTAAATCGCGTCGGCGTAAAGCGGCACGCTCATCGTGAGCGCCACGGCCGCGATCAACCCGATCACCGTCGCCAGGGCCAGGCCAGGCTGGGAGAGCAGCCGCTTCAGCGCGACCTTAAAGGTCGCCAGGGCTCGATTAATAACCTTCATCGGTTTTGGTCCTCAGATGAAGAATCCATCCGAAAACTTGCTGCCACGGAATACACGGAATACACGGAAAAAACCCTTTTCTGCTTTTTTCCGTGTGTTCCGTGTCTTCCGTGGTTCAAAATTGTTCGGATAGACTCTAAACTTCCGCAGTTAGCGCCCTTCGATGACCTGACCCTCTTCCAGTCCTTCGAGGATCTCGACCCGGTCGTCGCTCTTGATACCCACCTTCACATCTACCCGTCGTGAACCATCGCCATCACGCACGACGACGAAGTTGCGCCCTTCAAACGTGCGAATTGCCTGGGGCGGAAGCCACAGCACATCCGGCTTCGATTCCAGCACCACGGTGACCCGCATCAGGTCGCCCAACTCCATGCCCGAATCTTCCAGGCTACCTTCCATGGTCAGGCGGGTGGATTTGTCTTCTTCTTCGACTTTGGCGCTGCCGCCGCCGCTGCCGTAAGGATAAGGCAGCTTGCGGATCGCGCCCTTGAACACCTCGCCGGGCCGGCTGACCAGCACCATCGTGGCGGGCATCCCTTCGGCGAGTTCTTGCATGTCGGTGCTCTGCAGCTCGGCGGAGATTTCCAGTTCAGTCGGGTCGGCCACGGTGACTACGGGGTTGAACGCATCTACGGCGCGCCCTTCGGTCAGGGCCATGGACAGGATCTTACCGTCGAACGGGGTAATGATCTGCGAGTCTGCAATCGCTGCAATCACCGAATCCAGATCGAGTTGGGCGCGTTCCACATCGTTCTTCAGGAGCGGATCCACGCCGCGGTTCATGTCGTCGAGCGCAAGCTGCGCCAGCTCGACCTGTTTTTGCAGGCTGGCGATGCTGTACTGGCGATCCTTCTGGCTGGAGGTCGCGCTGGAGATCACCGCATCGTAGTTGGCCTTGGCGCGTTGATAATCCAGCGTTGCCTGCTCCAGGTCCATTGCTTCCCTGGTTTGCCCCACGTCGTTGCGCCACGCGATCGCATTATAGGCTTCCTGGGCGTTCTTGACGACCAGCTCGGCCTGTTGCAAATCCAACTCGGCCTGGACTTTTTGCGGTGCGATGTTAGTGCTGCGGTTTTGCTCGGCGGCCAGTGACAGCTTCGCCAACTCCAGGTTAACCTCGGCGCGCCGGATGTCGGCGGCGTGGTTTGCTTCGGCCTCGGTCAGGCGCGACTGCGCGCGCTCGAGCTCCAGCTTGGCGCTGGCCTGCTGGCGTTCCAGATCGTCAATCTCAAGGTCAGCCAGGATTTGCCCGTCCTTCACCTCGTCGTTACGCTTGGCCAACACCTGGCGCACGCGCCCGCTCTTACGGAAGAAAAGTTCCTGTTCTTTGACCGGCGAAATCCGCCCGGTGAACTCCAGCTTCTTGACGACCTCACCCCGGGCCACCGTATAGGTCGGCTTGGCGGCCACGATGGGCGTGGGAAGGGGCGTCGGTTCGGTGGAGACGCCGGCCTGACTCGCGTCATCGCCGCGCGGTTGGGCTGACGGCAAAAATGATGCACCGCCGCAACCGGTGAGCATGGACAAAGCAAGCGCCAGAGCTAAAAAGTTAGACCTCAAACCCTTCATATTCAGCACCTTCGCCGTTATCTCGGCATGTAGTAATTGAGCCGTTCGATGACTATGGTGGGGGTGGAACCACGGAGCATCAGAGCGGTAACTATGTATCTTCTGTAACGAGTTTAGCATTAAAGCGGGCGTTCGTCAAAGTTTAAATTCAAAGTGCGCCTCCATTAATAGGGCGTCGTTTGATCGCCCTCGCGCGCTTCCAGAATCCGCAGCGCCGCCCCGTAGGAGACGCCGAACCGGCGCGCCCCCAGCCGAAACATCGCCAGCGCCGTCGCCATGTCGCGCACGCCGCCCGCGGCTTTAACCCCCGCCCGGTCGCCCACCGTCGCCTTGATCAGTGCGATGTTGTGCAGGGTCGCGCCCGTCGCCGCCCAGCCCGTCGCCGTCTTGATCCATGCCGCGCCGGCCTCGACGCACAGCTCGCACGCCCGGCGAATCTCGTCGTCCGTCAGGTGGTGGCATTCGAGGATCGTCTTGACCGGGATCGCGCCCGCGGCCTCGACGACGGCGCGCACGTCATCGCGCACGGCGGCATCGTTGCCCGAACGCAACTGCCCGACGGCGATCACCATGTCCAGCTCGCCGCAGCCCAGCGCGATCAGCTCGCGCGCTTCCGCCACCTTCATCGTCGTACTGTTCCCGCCCGATGGGAAGCCGACCGTGCCGCCCACGTGTACCCCCGGCGCATCCCGCAACTCCGCTACGGCCAACGGCGTCATGTTCGGCAGCGTGAACAGCGCCGCGCAGCCGTAATCGCGCGCGATCTGCGCCGCCCGGCGCACTTCGGCGGCGTCCGTCTCGGCGCGCACCGCGCTCAGGTCTATCATGCTTGCTATATTGTTAACTGTTTCCATCTGTTTCGGGTTCCTCCCCAAGTTAAGAGTTACATGAGAGTCCGCGGAGCGCGCGGCCGTTTGGACCACGAAGGCGCGAAGCGGCGCGAAGATCGCGAAGAGATTTGGCGATCTCACGCTGTCCTTCCAAGTTTTTACATCCCAGGCGGCGTCCTTCGCGATCTTCGCGCTTCGCGTTCTTCGTGGTCCAAGCGCCCCTCACTCCGACCCTCCCCGGATTACCGGGGACAGTGTCTCCCAGGGGGCGAGGGAGGCGCGCCACCGGCCATCTGCTATCTGCTATTCGCCATCGGCCATCCGCTATCAGCTATCCGCCATCGGCCAACGGTTCCACGCGCACCGATTGCGTCATCGTCCGGCCTTCCGTGACCACCAGCGCGACGCCGCCGGCCCTCAGCGCGTCTGGGGCGTGATCCTGCACGTCGAACAGGAGCGCGTCGTCCACGTAGCCGCGGATGCGATCCCCTTCGACCTCCAGCGCCAGGTGATAGGTCTGGCCGAAATGCCAGGGAAAGTTCGCCCGCGCAAGCAGATGCTCGTCGTCGCGCATCTTCACCAGCGCCACGCGCCGGCCGCCGTCCAGACCCTCCTTCACGTCCGTCAGCAACAGCGCGTAGTAGCGCCGCATCCCCTGCACGCGGGCGGCCAGCCCCGCCGAAGCGACCATGTGCGGCGACACGTCCGCGGCCACGCGGTAGTCCGTCCAGTCGCGCGTGCCGTACATCAACAACCCCGTGCCTGCGTTCTGGATCAGCCGGAACGACTGGGCATCCGGGCGGGTTGCTGCGAACACATCCACGCCGTTGACCCACGCCGCGCGCCACATCACGCCGCCGTGCGCGGGGCGCATCAGCGTCACATCGGGCGCGCCGTCCCAGTCCAGCCGGTCCAGGTAAAGCGTTCCCCCCGCAGGGCCGCCCTGCACGCGCGCGCACTCCACACCGACCTCCGCGATGGGGCCGGTCAGCGGGCCGATCTGCCAGGCCAACTCCTGCCACGCGCCGGGCGCAAGGAGCGCCTCCGGGCCGTATATGACCTCCCGCGCGTCGTCGGGGCCATAGACCCGCAGGAAGAGCCGCGCGATCAGTTCGCCCGCGTTCTCGCCGTCCGCGGCGATGGTCGCGCGCACCGTCTGCCCCGGATTGAGCGCCGGCGTCGCGAGCAGGCCATAGCCGCCATGGTTGAAATAATCATTCACCTCAGCCGACGGGATGAAGACCGGCGTGGCGGCGCGCGCTGCGCGCGTGGTGGTCAGCTCGTGGGCGCGCAGCGCGAGGCTACGCGTGCCGCTCATGCTGTGGCCGGCGACGTTCTCCACGGTCATCTCGGCGTGCGACGCGGCGTCTTCCTCCGCGCGGAAGCCTTGCACCGAGCCGGGCGGCGTGAAGTGGAAGCGCGCACCCTCTTTCGGCGCGTCCGGCGGCAGCCCGGCGAGGGTGCGCCCCAGGTGGGTGATACGATCGGCCACGCGCACTGCATCGGTGACGGCGTGCGTGCCGTCGGCGGTGGGCAGGTACATGCGATCCGCGATTGGTCCGCGGAAGTCCACGCCAGACTCGATGCCCGCCAGGCCGTTCTTGATGCCCATGAAGCAACCCACGTTGCCGGAATTGCAATCCGTGTCCCAGCCGGAGGTGTTGACGATCATCAGCGTCTTGCCGAAATTGTCGTCGCCGTGCAGCAGCGCGTGGATGATCAGCGCGTGGTTCGGGACCATGTGGCAGTTGCCGCCGTAGGTGTCGTAACCGTAATAGCGGGCGATCTTCTCGCGCGTGACGCGCCAGTCGGCGGTCGCGGCGCGCCATTCACGCAGGTCGCCGATCATGCGGTAGATCAGCCCGTCGTGCGGGATTTGCGCGACGGCCGCGGCCAGGCATTTCTCCAGGTCCGGCTCGACGAACGCCATCGCCTCCAGCGCGGCCACCACCTGCGCCCCGTGGATCGCCGCGCCGTCGTGGCTGACGCTGGCCGCGCGCCGCGCGAGTTCGGCGGCCAACTCCGGGTCGCCGGGCGCGACCATGCCCCAGCCGTCAATGAAGATCTGCGCCCCGATCTGCTCGGAGACCACCCGCCCATTGACGGCCATCGAGCCGCTGCGCGGCGCGGGGATGCCCGCCTTGAGCCGCAGATAGGCCGTGTGCTCGGTGGAATTGCCCAACCCGCCCCACCATAAGATCGTGCGCTCGTTGATGAGATAGTTCAGCCAGTTGTGACCGATCTGCTCGGCGGTGGGGGTGGGCGGTGGGCGATGGCTCGTGTAGACGCCCGGCGGCGGCGCGTCATCTTCCAGGGCGCGGATGAAGGTGAAGGTCCCGCTGATGTCGTCGTCCGTGACGATCAGCGGGACGCCCAGCCGCTCGTGGACGTAATCCGCGATCTCGCCCAGTTCGGCGCTGATCCGCTCGTAGGTCCAGCCCTCGAAGGGCCGCCCCAGGTAGACGCCGATGATCTTGCCCAGTACTCCGGCGTAGACACGTTCGGCATAGTCGTGAGTGATTGGCATGGGAATGGTCCTTTGGGTGGGAGTAGGTAAGGAAACAAGTAGACAAGTAGGCAAGGAAACCCGAATACGCAGCCGGATTGATCCGGCGCTGTTAGGTAGCCCGATCCATTCATGGTCGGGCGGGCGTACATCGCGGCGCGCCGTGCTTATTACCGGAACAAATTGTTAACGTTTAGCATATCCGGGCGGTCACGCTTGGCCGGACACTTTGCGCTGCACGCGTGATGGTTGGTGATGTTGGCCCGCCCGGCGATCAAATCGCCGGGCTACAGGAGCTACGCCCCGTGAACGGGGCTGGGCGAATCGCGGTCTGCTCAGCCGGATTGATCCGGCGCTGTTAGGTAGCCCGATCCATT
>JBBQRS010000147.1:0-10069 GCA_038214535.1 Anaerolineae bacterium | reverse complement strand
TGCTCGTCCTTGATCATCAGCCACAGCACGTCGACGCGGAAGCCGTCCACGCCGCGGTCGAGCCAGAAGCGGAGGGTGTCCATCAACGCCGCCCGCACCTCGGGGTTGCGATAGTTGAGCTCAGGCTGCTGCTTGACGAACTGGTGCAGGTAATACTGGCCGGTCGCCGCGTCGAGTGTCCACGCGGGGCCGCCGAAGAAGCTCAGCCAGTTGTTGGGCGGGCCACCGCCGGGGGCGGGGTCGCGCCAGATGTACCAATCGCGCTTCGGGTTGTCACGGCTGCTGCGGCTTTCGATGAACCAGGCATGTTCGTCGGACGTGTGATTGGGAACAAGGTCTATCAGCACCTTGAGGTCGCGCCCGTGCGCCTCCGCCAGCAACGTGTCGAAGGTCGCCAGGTCGCCGAAGAGCGGGTGGATATCCACGTAATCGGCCACGTCATAGCCGAAATCGTGCATCGGTGATGGGAAGATGGGCGACATCCAGATCGCGCCCACGTTCAGGCTGCGGACGTAATCCAATCGCCGGATGATGCCCGCCAGATCTCCGACGCCGTCGGCGTTGCTGTCCTGATACGAGCGAGGGTAAATCTGATAGATGATGCCGCTCTGCCACCAGAGCGCGGGGGTCGCGGTTGCGGACATGGTCGCCTTCTTTCCTCGGTGATGGGTCAGTTTACACCATCATTGTACCATAGAACGCGCTTTCGCGGGTTATGTAGCCGGGCACAGACGCATCATCGCCGTAGTAACGGCTTCAGCCGCTGTCACGCCCCTCAACGGCTGAAGCCGTCACTACGAAGGGAAAGATACGATGATTTGGGAGTATTCGGATAGATTCAAAATCTCATGCCTCAGATCCGCCTTCGAGGAACGCGATTTCGTCAGGCGTCAGGGTGAGTGCGGACGCCGCGGTGCTGGCGCGCACCTGCGCCACCGTGCGGCAGCCGACGATGGGGAAGACGGCAAAGGGCTGGCTGAGGAGATAGGCGAGGGCCACGTCGTTGGCGCTCCAGCCGTGACTCGCGGCCACGACCTGGGCGCGCTCGAGGCGGCCCAGGTTCGCCTCGTTGTAGAACATCCGCATGGCTGTGGCCTTCGGGTCGCCCTTGCCGCGGCCATATTTGCCGCCGAAAAATCCTTGCGCCTGCGAGGTGTAGGCGACCAATGGGAAACCGGTCCGCGCGTGCCAGGCGTGGGTGGCGTCGTTCATCGCCAGCGTGCGCTGGGCGTCGTCATCGCCCTGCGTCGCCAGGCTGTAGGCGATCTGGCTGGCGCTGAAGCCGATCAATCCGTGCGCGCGGGCGTAGGCGTTGGCTGCCTCGATGCGATCGGGTCGCCAGTTGGACGCGCCCAAAGCGCGGATACGACCCGCGACGACCTGGGCGTTGAGCGCGGCGATGATCTCACCCACCGGCACGGACGGCGCGTCGCGGTGCAGCCAGTAGATATCTACGGTATCCACGCCCAGGGCCTCAAGGCTCGCCATCAGGTCGGCGCCGATCTCCTCCGGCGACATACGATCCACGTTGATCGCGGCGAGTTCCGGGTGCGCGCCTTTGGTGCCGAGGATCATCTGGTCGCGCACGCCGCGGGAACGCAGCCACGCGCCGATCGCGCGTTCGCTGGCGCCCATCCCACCCGGAATCCACGCGGCGTAGACGCGGGCCGTGTCAATGAAGTTGCCGCCGGCCTCCGCGTAGGTGTCCAGCAGCGCGAACGCCGCGTCGAGAGGAATGTCTGAGCCGAGACCGCCGCCGCCCAGACAGATGCGCGATGCGTTAAGACCGGTGTCGCCGATGATTCGGTATTCCATAACGACCCTCCCCCATAATGATGAGATGCGCAGAGGATAACATGCCGCCGGCACCGCGTCAACCACTTGAAAGATTACGGCCGGTGCGTAGGCGAACCCGGTACCGGCGAAGAAGGCTTGCTCGGAGGGGACAAGTCTGGTACATTGCGAACCATGAAGCCAATGCATACCCCAATCCGTGTGATCCTCGCCGATGATCACGCCGTCGTCCGCAAGGGAATTCGAGAATTCCTCGAAGATGACCCCGGCATCGTCGTGGTCGCCGAAGGCTCGGACGGTCAGGAAGCATTACGGCTGGTCGCTGAATATCTCCCTGCGGTCGCCATCCTGGATATCCAGATGCCGATCATGACCGGCATCGAGGCCACACGCCGGATCAAGGCCGCCCACCCCGCCGTCCGTGTGCTGATTCTCACCGCATATGAGGACGATCCATACGTGTTCGCGCTCCTGCGCGCCGGGGCGGATAGCTACATCCTGAAGACTGCATCGCCGGACGAGTTGGTCCGTGCTGTGAGGACGACCGCAGCCGGCGGAGCAGCGCTGTCGCCCGACGTCGCCGCGAAAGTCGTGGCGCAAATCACCAGCGGAAGCCCGGCCGCCGCGCACGCGCAGATCGAACCACTCAGCGAGCGCGAGTTGGCCGTACTGCAACTCGCGGGGCAAGGACTGACCAATAAAGCGATCGGCCTGGAACTGGGGATCAGCAGCCGCACCGTCCAGGGTCATCTTGCCAACGTCTACGGCAAGCTGGAGGTGAACTCTCGCACCGAGGCCGTGACGCGGGCGCTGAAACTCGGCTGGATCGTCCTGGAAGAGAATTAGCGTGTTGTTTCGACGGCTGCGCGGCCTCAGAGCCCAGTTACTCCTCTGGACGATTCTGCCCTTCGCGCTTGCCCTCACCATCTTCTCCATCGCCGGCATTGCGCGACATCGCCAGGCAATGACGGACCTGGTGATAGATCGCGACCGCAGCCTGACGTTGGCCTCCGCCAATCGCTTGAGCCGGGAAATTGATCGGCGCGCCGCCGAGCTGACCCTCGTAACCTCGGCGCCTACGCCTGCCTCACTTCTGGAAACCTTCCCCGGCGGAGTCGCGCTTTTTGACTCCGCCGGCCAACTTGTGGCAGACGCGACGCCGCCGCCGGCGTGGGCCGACCGTGATGAAGCGCGGGTCCTGGCCGCGCGGACGGCAGCGGTGGGCAGACCGCAGTTCGCAGGGTTGACCGACAACGGCGGCGAAGCGGGGCAGACGCTGTTGATCGGCGCGCCGGCCGGCGCCGGTCGGGCGCTCATCGGAGCCATCCCCGTGGAATCGCTGCCCCTGACAGAGACCGGCGAGTTGGCGGGTATAGATCATGCCGGTGCCTTCATGATTCTGGATAGCACGGGCCGCCGCATACACCACCTGGAGCATGGCGACTCCGCGCCGGATGCGGCGCTATTCTCCGATTTACCTCGCCCGCCACCCGGCGGGGCCGGCGCGACCACGCTTCGGCTGCCTGATGGCCAGGAGCTGATTGTCACCTATGCACAGATCGAGTCGCCGGGTTGGATGCTTGTGGCCGTCGAAGATGCGCGCTCTATGGCCGCCATGAGCATCAGCCTGGTCGAAGTCCTCCCTGCCGCACTGCTGTTCGTGGCGTTGCTCGGACTGCTGGCGGTGTCGTTCGGCGCAGCGAACGTGTTGCGCCCGCTCCAGGAACTCGACAGGCGGGCGGCGCGCGTGGCGTGGGGCGATTTTGACGCCGTCAAAGAGCCGGTAGGCGGGGTGCAGGAAATGGAAGACCTGCGCGGCACGCTCGCGCAGATGGCCGAGCGGATTCGCAACTACCAGAGCGGCATGCGTGATTATCTCAGCGCGGTGACCCGGGCGCAAGAAGAGGAGCGCGCCCGGCTGGCGCGCGAGTTGCATGACGACACGGTCCAATCGTTGATCGCGCTGAAGCAACGCACGCAAATGGCGCGCAAGGTTCTCAGTAATGACCCGGCACGCGCCGACGGGCGGCTGGCGGAAATCGAACAGATGATTGATCGGGAACTGGGTGCGCTGCGCCAGTTCATCGGCAATCTCAGACCCATCTATCTGGAAGACCTGGGCTTCGTCCCCGCTTTGGAGATGCTGGCGCGACAGATCGAGCAACAAACAGGGTTGGTCGTCGCGGTTGAGACCCAGGGCGAGATCGTCCGGCTTGCGCCCGATGTGGAGGTTGCCGCCTTCCGCATCGTGCAACAAGCTTTGGCCAACGTGGCGGCTCATGCTCACGCCGAACACGCCTGGGTAAACATTGTCTTTGGGGCAGAAATGCTCAGCCTGATCGTTCGCGACGACGGGATGGGGTTTACGCCGCCCGATCAACCCACGGACCTGGCCCGGCAAGGGCATTTTGGACTCATTGGCATGTACGAGCGGGCGCTGCTATATGGCGGTCAGCTCGCGATCACCTCCTCACCCGGCACCGGAGCCACCATCGCAGCGCGCTTCCCGAAAACCGATTGATGGTTCTCACCCGCCGTTTTCCGGTCCTACGCCGCTTACTTCGAGTCATGCGGCATTGAGCCCCGTTCGTTGCAACGCGCCATTTTGCCTACCCGCGAATGCGCTGTCTGGCGCTCCCCATCGCCGCAACATCATGCTAAGCTTGTTCGGATTTACTGTATTTTCACAACGCCTTAGTACGATGTAGCTGGAGCGAAGAAATGACCCAGAAAATTGATCGCCGCGCGTTCCTGAAGAGGACGGGATTACTCAGCCTGCTCGCCGCAGGCAGCGCGGCCAATGTCCTGAGTGGCTGCACGCCTGTGTCCCTGACCGAAGCGCCCATCGCAGAAGAGGCGGCCCGGGTAGACCCGACGGCGCAACCCACCACGATCATCGAACGACCCGGCGCGCCGGACCTGGAGATCGCCCTCAAGGCGACCGCCGGACGGGTTGCCCTGCGGCCCGGAGCCGACACCGCCGTTTGGAAATATGAAGCAGAGTTGCTCAAAGGCGACCCGGCTGCCATCACAACCCTGCCAGACAGCTATCTTGGCCCCATCTTGCGTGTTCGCCAGGGACAGCGAATCAGAGTGCACTTCACCAACGCGCTGGCGGAACCGACCATTGTGCATTGGCATGGGCTATTGGTTCCCGAGGAGATGGATGGCCACCCACGCGATGCGATCGCCCCCGGCGAAACCTATGAATACGACTTCTCGATCGCCAATCGAGCGGGCACCTACTGGTTCCACCCGCATCCACACGGTCTGACGGGAGGGCAAGTCTATCGCGGATTGGCGGGGCTGTTCCTTGTGGCGGACGAGGGCGAAGATGCAGTGGGCCTTCCGCGAGGCGAGTACGATTTACCGCTCGTCATCCAGGACCGAGTACTCGATGCCGATAACCAATTCGTATACGTGGAACAAACCGGCCAGGGCATGATGGGCGGCGCGATGGACCAGATGATGGGATTCCTGGGCGATCTGATTCTGGTCAACGGCCAGGCGGATTTCGATCACCCGGTTGCCACGCGCGCCTACCGACTGCGCCTGCTCAATGGCTCGAATTCTCGAATCTACAAACTGGGTTGGCGCGACAACAGCCCGATGACCGTTATCGCCACCGATGGCGGATTGCTTGAGAAGTCGGCGACCCGACCCTTCGTCACGTTGGCCCCCGCTGAACGCGTCGAGCTATGGGTTGATTTCAGTGACCTTGCACCGGGAGAAAGCCGTTTCCTCGACAGTCTCGAGTTCATTGGCGCTGAAGGAGATGAGCTCGGCGGCGCGATGGGCGGGATGGGCGGGATGATGCAAACGTCCACACTGCGCAACGGCGCTTCCTTCCCGGTGGCGAGTTTCACGGCGGCGCGCCAGGAGAACGAAAGCGATGTGTTACCGGAACGCCTGTCGTCAATCGAGCGCTATCAAGAGACGGACGCGCTCAATGCTGCGAAGCCGCATCAGGTCGTCCTCACCAATCGGATGATGGCCTGGCTCTTGAACGGGCGAAGTTTCGAGATGGAGGGGGTCGCGCCCGACGAGATTGTCCCGGTTGGCGAGCTTCAACTGTGGGAGTTCGTCAACGCGCGGAACCCCGGTCAGATGATGGAACAGAACGGGATGGCGCACTCGATGCATATCCACGGCACGCAGTTTCAGGTGATCAAGCGTCAGGTTCTGCCCGACCTCGAAGCCGGGGTAGCCTCCGTACGCGACGGCTATGTGGATGAGGGCTGGAAGGATACCGTCCTGCTCATGCCGGGTGAGCGCGTCAAAGTGTTACTCAGGTTCGAGAATCCGGGCCTGTTCTTGTATCACTGTCATACTCTGGAACACGAAGACCAAGGGATGATGCGGAACCTGCAAGTGAAAGCCTGAGAGGGCCCCGGACAAGTTCGTCGTCGCGCTACACAGCGACTCGAAAGCAACAAAAACGAAGATCGGCGGGTATGCGCCCACCGATCTTCGCGCAGGGACTCGTTTCGCTGCTTTACAGGCCGAGGATCGCCTTGATCTGATCCAGGGCGGCCTGCTCCGGCGCGCTGACCAATGTAGCGCCGATGCCCAGGAAACCGCCTTCTTTGGAAGCGTTCGCCGTAGCGAGGGCGGAATCCCACACCCACTGCTTGAAGCCGGCGGCCTCATCGGGCGACTGCGCGTTCACTGCGGCGACCGCCTCTGCGAGCGCGTTGGCGACCCAGGCTTTCATTTCTTCGGGCGAGTTGAACTTCGGCATGTCCGGCATCTGCTGTTGCGCGAACTCCATGGCCGAGGTCTTGCTTTCCTTGGCCTCCGCAGCGAGCGTCTCCCAATCGGCGACGACCCCTGCCACGAGGGCGTTGCCCGCGTAGGAGGAGTCCTTCGCAGCAGCCACCTTACCGGCAGCCAGGACTTCGCTCATCATGCCGAGCGGCCCGCTGGGGTCAGCCATCATCACCATGTTCGCGGCCATCATCGGGGCAGACTTGATGCTGGCCCAGTCTTCAGTGCTGAACGTTCCGTATGCCATTGTATGACGCTCCTGTTACTTGTGAGAACACCTTTCGGGTGCGGCGGTTAAAAATCCCGGGGCAGGACGCACAAAACAGACCGTGGGATGCAGAGTAAGATTAGATGACCTCATGGGTCAAGTCTGTAGGTTGAATCACAAGGACATGCTCGAAATCTAGAGTCTGTCCGTAAACTCTGTAACATAGCCCCTTGTGGGCGTTCGCGACGGGCACGAGGCCCTGAACTACGAATTTCAGATCAAATCCTTAGGGCGCCTCAAGCGCCATTTGCACTGCGGCGTAGGCATCCACGTTGCCATAACCCGCGAGGTTGCCGGGGGGTTGCGAAGGGTCGCTACCGCACAGAATATCCATCGCGCCATCATAGGGGCGCGTCGTTTCGGTCAAGATTTGCTCGGTGCGCCCGATGTCGCCGATAAGCGACGGGTTGGCCGACCACAAAAGCGCGACCACGCCCGCGACGTGCGGCCCGGCCATAGACGTGCCACTTTCGATCTCATAGGTGTTGCCGGGAAACGCAGAAAGCACCGCGACGCCCGGCGCGACGATATCGGGCTTGATACGCCCGCTGCCGTCTGTCGTCACCGGGCCGCGGCTGGAGAATTCGGCCAGGTTGCCCCGCTCATCCACCGCGCCGACAGTGAACACCTCGTCATACACGGCGATGGGATCGGTCAAGGTGCTGCACGCGGGGCCGTCGTTGCCCGCAGAGGATACGACGAAGATGCCCGCGTCGCGCAACGCGGCCACCGCCGGACGCAACGATCCGGGGTCGCAACCTTCGTAATCTTGCGGGCAGCCCCACGAGTTGTTCAGCACATTGGCGGACAACGTGGGGTCGCCGTCGCGGAAGGCGTCGCCGCCCACGGGAAAGGGTGCGAGCATGAACTGGAGACAATCGAGATAATGCGCCGGGCTGCCCAGGTTGCGCGGCAGGTTGGCGCAGGCGATCCACGTCGCGTCGGGCGCGACGCCCACACTGTCGCCCAGCACCGAGCCGAGGGTGTGGGTGCCGTGGCCGCCGAAATCTATCGGCGCGGGATTCCCATACCACGGGTCGAACCAGTCGTAGTCGTGGTTGCCGTCGCGGCCGCGATATGAGTCGAACAGCTCGGGGTGATCAAACTGCGCGCCCGAATCGGACTGGCCGACGACGATGCCCTGGCCGCGCGCGCCGAACTCCGCCCAGACCTGCGGCGCGCCGATGCTGGTGAGGTTCCACTGTGGCTCGGTTGGCTTCTCCATGCCGCCGGGGACGTTTTGCAGTTCAGATTGCGGCGGGCGCAGAGTGGGGCTGGGCATCACCCGCGCCACATCGCTGCGCGCCTCAAGCCACCAACGCATCGGCAGCCCACCGCTCACTTCCAGCGCGTTCACCAGATAATACGGCGTGTATGCCACTCCGAGCCGATCGAGCGTCGCGCGCAACGGCGCCTGAGTGCTCTCGGCGTGGGCGACGAGCGTGTCATAGACGTATTCGCGCCGCGCGTCGTAGTCGGTCATCTGCACCGCGCTGGAAACGTCCGCCTGGTCACCCAGCACCACGAACAGCCGGTCACCATGCGCGCCGGTCTGCCCGCCCGTCGCATAGACCAGACCGGCGATCAACAGCGCGGCCGCGGGCACAGCGAGCCAGCCGGCGCGCACCGGCGTCAGCGTTGGCGAAGACGCGCGCCGGGAGATCAGGCCCAGCACCAGGCCGATGGCCCAACCGATGAGAACCACCAACAGCGCAGCCTTGAACGCGTCGCCCAGGATGGAATCGCCGATGATGGGGGCCATCCCATCGGAATCTACAAAGGCGAGGCACGTCCACGCAGCAGTTGCGGCGAGCAACGCCACGGCGGGCCAGCGGCCGGGTTGTGACCGCGCCGCGCCCAGGCCCGCCACACCCATCGCGGCCCAGCCGAGCGCGGGCAGTGCAATCATCAATACGAGCTGCAAGCCGTTGAACGTCACACCGCTCGCCAGGATCAACAGGGTCGCGCCGATGACGATCCCCCCTGTAAAATAGTCACGGCCCGGCGAACGATATGCAGTTTGCAGCGGTTGGAGCCAGAAGCGCCCGACGATGTGGCCTGCAGTCAGCCCAAACAGGATCGCCAGCGCGGCGGCAAGGAGAATATCGAGGGGCGAACCGAGCGAACCGATGCGAATCCAGGGTAAGCCCGCCAGCAGGCCCAGCCCCGCCGCGACGGCGTAGACCACGCCGGATGACCCACGCGGCGCGCGGATGGGAAAGAAGCCGCGCAGAAGGGTGAACGCGACCGCGAGGAGGATCGCCTGCATGAGGTAGGCCAACTGGCTGTCCACCGGAGGCAGCAGGCGAGCGGGAGCCAGGGCAAGCAACATCAACGCGGCGGCCAGCCACGCCTGAAACATCGCACGGTAGCGCGGCGCGCGCCAGGCGAAGGCCAGCACGGCGAGCGGCACGACCAGCAGGAGCGCCTGGGCCAGCGTCGCGAGGAACGCCGTGATCTGAGGAGACCACGGCGCCTCAAAGATGACGCCGCCCCATCCGAAGCCCTGGGCCAGAAAACTGATCGTAATCAGCGAGAGAACGACGAACAGCGCGATCCAGCGGCCCGCGCTGCCGTGCGCGGCGGGAGCGGGGGGAACTTGCGAGGCGTCAACATCGGGCGTCACCATGAGGCGGCTCCAGTCTGCAAAAAGCGAGCGCCGCACCGGACGGAGAATCGGTGCGGCGACAAATTGTGACGAGAGGGTGAAAATCAGCCGGTCTGCTTTTTCAACAGATCGCGAATCTCGGTGAGCAGCACGACATCCTGCGGCGTGGGCGCGGGCTTGGCCTCTTCTTTGGTCATGAAGCGGTTCATCACGCGCACGACCCAGAACACTACCAGCGCAATAATCAGGAAGATGATGATTGCCTGGATGAAGTTGCCATAGGTGACCGAAGCGTCGCCCACGGTGATGGCCAACGTTGTAAAATCTACCCCGCCGAGGATCACCCCGACCAGCGGCATGATGATGTCATTGACGAGCGAGTTGACGATGGCGGTGAACGCCGTGCCGATGACGATACCGACGGCCAGATCAATTACGCTGCCCCGGTTGATGAACTTCTTAAAATCACCGATCCATGAAGTCGTACTCTTTGCCAGGAATTCTCAATGTAAACAAAAGAGCGACAGCGGCTAGAATGAAGGCGTCAGACATCCTATCCAGATCAAGAGCGATTTATGGCACCAACGCTATCGTTTGACCGGTTACGCTCGATTTTGATTGCGACAGTCGCC
>JBBQRS010000146.1:0-10079 GCA_038214535.1 Anaerolineae bacterium | reverse complement strand
TATAAAACCCCCCGGTCCCGCTTACCCCCGGCCCCGCCCCGTTGTGGGGGGGGGGTTTTTTTGGGCCCCGTTTTTTCTTGTCTGGGGGTTTTCCCCCCCCGCGGGGTTGGCATCTGTGTGTTGGCCCACTCCGCGAGGGTATCATCATGACAAAACCGGCAGTACAGACTACATAGATCCGCCATTCGCGGTGTGCGGCGCTGCTGCGTGAGAATGTGGTGAGATAGTACAAGTTTTTCGCGACCAGGCCCGATACAACGAGAAGGAAAACGAGAGTTCGCTTCTTTGAGTTCTATATTATGCTTGTAATCGAAAGACAGTAATGAAAGGAGACTATGAGATGTATCAAGGGAACAATGGACAACAGGGCGGACCCTTCACCGATCTTGTGACGTTTCTGGCGATAATCGGTCTTCTGACCATCCTGGGGTTGGGGTTCTGGCTGGGCTCGGTCGTGACGCAGTTTCTCAACGCAAACGGATTCTAAACAGATTGCCGGCGGGAGTTCATATAAAACGACAGCACAATCAGTCAAGGAAGACCGCGGAGGTGCACAATGTACGGCAAATTCATTCCGAAGAAACTCATGCTGGGAAGCAAGCGGATCTGGTTTGGCAGCGCCACATTTCTGCGGCGGGCGCGGGGGCGCGAGTGCCGCACACGGAAGGCAAATGACGAGACGTCATTACCAGGGCGCCCGGCCCGGATGCACCACTGAGATACAAAAGGTGCAACGCACTTCCGAAGTGCGTTGCACCTGTTGGGGTTGCAAAAAGGGCGAGAGCGGCGATAATAGGAGGTGACGAAACAAATGTGGCTCAAACATGGGAGAAAAACATGAACCGACTAAAACACCTGGCATTGCCCTTCGTTCTCCTCTTGACGCTGGCGGCGTGTGTGCCGATTCCGCCGCTGACGGACGTGGAGATTCAAGCGACGGCGGAGCGCGCGGCGGCTTTGACGCTGACGCCGCATCCCGTCAAGACGCTTGCCCCGCTGTCCATTGAACCGGTGGCGACCGTTGCATCTGTCGCGACCACTGCGCCAACGCTCGCACCCACGGCGACCACTGCGCCAACGCTCGCGCCGACCGCGACCACTGCGCCAACCGCGACCAGTGCGCCGACGCTCGCGCCGACCGCGACCACTGCACCAACGCTCGCGCCGACCGCGACCAGTGCGCCGACCCTCGCGCCGACGGCAACCAGTGCGCCAACGCTCGCGCCGACGGCGACCACTGCGCCAACGCTCGCGCCGACGGCGACCACCGCGGCGCGTGCCGCTGCGGCAGCCGCGACCACTGCGCCAACGGCAACCGTGAGGTCGACCATGACGCAGCGGCCAACCATGACGACCGCCCCGGCCACCCGAACGCCGATCCCAACGCGCACGCCGATCCCGTCGCCCACCGTGGACCGGCACAAGATCGTCATCACCGAGGTGGACATCATGACGGCGATTGCCGGGGGGGCGGCCGCCGAGCAGGGTGTGACCGCGACGGGGTTGACGGTGAAGTTTGCGGACGGCAAGTTGCACATCACCGCCGACAGCCTGGGCTACGGGATCTTCAAGCTGCGCAACTTCGAGTTGGTGGGCCGGCTGGTCGCAAAGAACGGCGTGCTGGCGCTGGAGGTCGAGTCGGTGAAGCCGGGCGGGGTGGTCGCGAACCTGATTCCCGGCATCGCGAATCAGGCAATCGCGCAGATCGCTGCGAAGGATTACGTGGAAGAGGTGAAGACGTTGGATGGGCGCGTGGAGTTGCGCATCCGGTAGAGGCAATTACGAATTGGGAATTACGAATTAGGAGTGCGCCGTCTTGTTTGTAGCGCGCGCTCCTGAGCGCTCGGTGGCGCGGCGGGCGCAGGGGACTGCGCGCTACGAACCACGACCGCAGGGGACTGTGCGCTACGAACCACGGGCGCACTGAAGTGCGCACTACGAACATGAAAACGGCCCTCCCTGGATTATCTGGGGAGGGCCGTTGCGCGTCATCAGGTGACGGTTATCTGACCCAGATGTTGCCGCCCTCCACCGGCAGGGGGGCGCCGTTGTCGTAGATCGGGGGATCGCTCGGCGCGCTGGGGTCCCAGACGCGGATGCGGAACGTGTCGGGGTCGTCGGTGACCCACAGGGTGAAGTTATAGAGGCCCGCGCCGTTGAGCGTGCCTGCGCCCTGGAGTTGGGCGGTCTTGTTGGGCAGGTCAACGACGAGCCAGTCGTAGCGCGTGCTCTCAAACCGCAGATCGGCGGGCCGGAAGTAGAAGCGCAGTTGGCCTTCCGGCGTGGTTCCGCCCTTGCGATACTTCGCGTAGAAGCTGAAGGTCAGCTTGCCGGCCAGGGCGGGGTTGGGGCTATATGCGCCCGCGGGCGACATGATGCCGCCGCCGCCGTTGGTATAGCCGCCGTTCGGATCATAGACCACGACGTACTGATAGGTCGCCGTGGTGCTGTGGCCGAAGTTGTCGCTCACGGTGACGGTAACGGTGTAGAGGCCGGCCGCGGCGTAGGCGTGGCTGCCTGTGATCAGCCCCACGCCGTCCGTCTCGGTGATCGCGCCCGCCGAGGTCGCGCCGTCGCCCCAGTCCCAGACGGCCGTGTGCGTGTCGAGTTGGTCGGGGTCGGTGAAGGGGGCGCTGGCGTTCACCGTGACGCCCACCGCAACCGGATTGGGCGCGACCAGGATGTCGCCCAACTCCGGCAGGGCGTTGATCAGGTCGAGATCCACCAGCACAGGGTCGTGGTCGGAGATTCGGAACTCGTCGGGCGCGTAGAGCGAGACGATCTGCCCGGCGGTCTTGAAGTTGGTGTTGTAGTCGAGCACGGTCGGCTCATCGGCGTCAATGTGCCACTCGGCCACGCCGGTCACCTGCGCCGTCAGGCTCGTGCTGCCCAGCGCGTGGTCGAGATAGCCCCACTGGCCGTCGAAGACGTAGGAGTAGGCGTCCGCGCCGAGGTAGGATTCGATCAGGTTGCTATAGCCCGCGCCCTCGATGGCGGTGATGGGGTCTTCCTTCGCATAGGAATTGAGGTCGCCCACGATCAACGCGTCGGGGTCGCCGATGCCGGTGGGGTCGGCGGCCAGCCACGCGGTGAGCAGGTTGGCGGCGTTCAGGCGGACGATGTTGCAGTTGGCCTGCCCATCGCCGATGTCAGGCGCATCACACGCGCTGCCCTTGCTCTTCAGGTGGTTCACGGCGACCACGAAGCGCCCGCCCGTGCTGAGTTCCACGAAGGCTTGCGCCAGGGTGGGGCGGTTGCGCGGGTCGCCGTCGCCGCCATTAACGAAGGCCAGGCTGTTCAGGGCCGCCGTCTGGCCGACGGGGGCGACCAGGGCCGGTTTGTAGAGCAGCCCCACCTTGATGGCATCATTCCCCAGGGCGTCGAGCTGGCCGGTCGCGGCGTCCACGTCAATGAAGGCGTAGGTTCCGGGGGCCGTCGCCGCGTTGAGCTGATTCGTCAGCTCCTGGATGGCGCTGGCCGGGCCGTAGCCGTCGTTCTCGATTTCGATGATGCCGACGACCGCGCCGCCCGTGCGGGGGATGGCGGCGACAGTCTTGTGCCACTGCCGGTCGAACTCGAACAGGCCATCTGCGCCGCGGCAATCGGTGGGGCCGCCGGTGACGCCCAGCGTGCAGTTATCCACGGTGTCGGGCAGGCCGTCGAAGGTGTTGAAGTAGTTGAGCAGGTTCATGCCGACGACGCGCAGGCCCCCGGTGGGCGCAGGCGCAGTCGTCGGGCGCAGGTTGACCGGCTCGAAGTTGACATAACCACCGAGCGCCTGCACCGGGCGGACGCGATAGGCGTTGGGGCTGGCCGAGGCGCCGCCCCAGGTGTAGTTCAGCACGCCGACGATGCCGGTCGCCGTGTCGCCGCCGCGCAGGGTGTTGCTCGCGGAGAGCGGCAGCCCGCCGCGGGCGAAGACGATCGGGTCGGGGTTCTGCGCGTTGGTTCCGTCGTCAATCAAGATCTGGTTCAGGTTGTTGGCGGCCTGGAGCGCGTCGGCAGCGAGGCCGGGGGGATAGAGGTTGGTCGGCTGGTAGAGCCGCCCACCCGATGAGAGCAACACCTCATCGAAGCGGCCCAACTGGTAAATCTCGGTCACGGTGAGCGTTTGCGGCAGGCGCACGAGCATCCCTTCGTATTGTTCGGGATAGTCGGCGGTGGGGAAGGGCAGCGTCACGTCAACGGGGCTGACCGCGCCCGTCCCGCAGGCGGTGATCGTCGAGGCGCTGACCTGGGTCTGGCCCTGGAAGTCGGCCGCCGTGCCCGCCACGCGTACCACGTCGCCCAGGTTGACGCTGTTGTTGTTGCCGTTGAAGACGAAGAGGCCGTCGGAGGTGGCGGGATTGCCGTCGCCGGTCAGGTCTTGCAGGAAGAAGCCGCGCAGGGCGGGCGAGGGGCCTTCGTAGTCACCCACGACGACGCCCTGGGTCGTGACTGCGCCGGTGATCGCCGCGTCGAGGCCCGCGCCCTGGATGCTGTAGGCGGGGATGAAGATCGTGGCGCAGACGTCCGCCGTCGTGAAGTTGACGACGAAATCGGCCGCCATGTTGTCGGGCGGGTCGTCCGCGTCCTGGTCGGTGACGCGCGCGGCGAGCACCGTCAGGGTGCAGCTTTCGCCCGCGATGAAGTCGCTTGTGGGGTCAATGTCGAACGCGGTCGGGCCGCCGCTGTAGGTCGCGGCGATCGCGCCGGAGACCGTGCAGTTCAGCGTGAACCAGGGGGCGCTGACGTTGACCGGTTCGCTGAAGGTCACGCTCAGGGTCGCGTTGATCGGCATATCGGTCGCGCCGTCCACGGGGAAGGACGCGATCACTTCGGGGGCTGTGTCGGGGCCGGGGCTGCCGCAGGTAGCGGTGTGTGCGCCCAGCCCGTCGAAGGTGTTGACGGGGAAGCCATCCCATTCGAGCGCGGGGTCGAAGACGTCCGCGCCGTTGGGGTCGCCCGCGCAGATCGTGCTCTTGCGACGCAGGGTGTTGTCCTGGGTGCTGACGTCGCCCGTGCCCCATTCGCTGCCGGGGTCGTAACCGATCTGGCCGATGACGTCAACCGTGGCCGTGTCTTTGAAGAGCGCGACCGCGTCGTCGCCGTTGAACCACCCGGCGCCGTTGGTCTGGTCGGCCTGCGCCAGGATGTCGGCGACGGCGGAACTGTGGGCCACGACGTAGACATCGCCCGCGGCGACTGTGCCGGTGAGGGTGATGGTCAGCGTGGATGTGGCGCTGCCGTTGAAGAACATCTGGATGTTGTAGCCGCCGGCCGCGAGGTCAACCGCTGCGCCGGTGCCGTTATAGATCTCCAGCGCCTTGTTGTTGCTGGTGCCTTCGATGTACTCGGAGAAGAAGAGCTCGGTGGGCGCGGCCTGGACGGGCTGTGTGAACCCGATGAGGCCGAAGACGACCGTGGCGATGAGGAGTAGGCTGAGAATCCTGGATTTCGTCGTTTCCATGGGTCTGATCCCTTCCTGGGTGGAGTAAGATAGATCAAACTGCATTGCAGACATCAGCGAACGCTTCCGATGGGCAACACGTTGCGAGGTTCAAGACAGGCTGATGGTTCGCTGGGTGGGTTGGGCCTCCCTGGTGATGGGTTGAATTGGCACGCGGCTGTACGTGCGGTGGGTGAGACGGCGATCTTTTGTCTCGCGGATATTTTACACCCGTTTTGCGGTTCCCGCGCGGCGAGAATGCGCGCGTTAGCAGATCTTAACTCGGTCGCCGGGGTCAGCCGGATCGGGCAAATGTGCGTGATCAGCGCCGCCTGCCCGGTGCGTTTGGCGTTCATCGGGCGTTGTGGCAAAATCAGGTCGCGGTCCCTGCCCGGGTCCGGCACAACAACGCTTTCTCCATTGAGGCATTCCCGATGACTGAGATCGCCCCTGCGATTCCTGTGCTATCTGCCGACCTGCTGCTGGTGCATGCGCCGGCAGTCTTCGATTTCTGCAACCGTCGCGATATCTACTTCCCGTTTCTCAGCACGTCGGGCTCGGTGCCGGTGACCCCGCTGTACGAGTATTTCCCGGTCGGCTTCAAGAGCTTGCAAGCTTATTTGGGGGCACGCGGGCATGATGTTAAGCTGATCAACCTGGCGACCGTGCTGCTGCGTTATCCCACGCTTGAGTTCGACGCGCTGGCGCGGGCGTGGATGCGCAGATCATCGGCGTCAGCTTGCACTGGATGGTGCATACGCAGGGGGCGCTGGCCGTCGCAGAGCGCATCAAGCGGCAGCGCCCCGACACGCCATTGATCTTCGGCGGCATTTCGGCCACGATTTACGCGCAGGAGTTGATCCGCTATCCGTTCGTGGATATGGTAATGCGCGGGTATGACACGCACGCGCCGATGGCCGACCTGCTGGCAGGGGTGAAGGCGGGGGGTGACCTGGGCCGCGTGCCCAACTTGCTCTGGAAATCTGCCGACGGGCAGATTCACGACAACGGGATGACCCATCAGCCCGCCAATTACGGGCGCGCCGTGGACTGGTCGCGGCAACCGGAAGGCGCGCCGAGCGCCTTGCTGCCGATCAAGGAACTGGTGGTCGCGCCGATGGCGGGTTGCGCGTTCGATTGCAACTGGTGCGGCGGCTCGCGCGAGGCGTTCCGGCGCATCTACGGGGGCGCGCAGGCGGTGGCGCACAAACCGGCCGCCGAAATCGCCCGCGAGCTGGCGTCGGTCAGCCGGCTACCCGACGTCAGTCGATACATGATGTACGCCATCGGCACGTATAACCAGTCGGGGGCGGCGTTGGACCGCTTTCTCGATCACGTAGGTGAGTTGGGGCTCAGGTCGGTTAATTATGAGCAGTATCACCTGACGCCGGACGCGGTGCTCGAACGGATGGCGCGCGCCAACAGAAGGACGACGATCACCCTGTCGCCGGAGAGCCATGACCTGAACGTCGCGCGGCGGGCCGGCCGCGGGGTTTACACCAATGCCGAGATGGAAGCCTGGATCGAGCGGGCGCTGGAACGTGGCATCGAGCAGGTGGACATCTGGTACTTCGTCGGGATGCCGGGGCAGGACGCGGCGTGGGTGCGCGGGACGGTGGATTATTGCGGGCGACTGTTGGAGAAGTTCAAGGGGCGGCGCGTCAACCCGCTGATTTGCCCGATGATCCCGTTTCTCGACCCCGCGTCGAACATCTTCGAGGACCCCGCGCGCTACGGGTATCGCGTCTACCATCGCACGCTGGAGGAACACCGGCGCGCCATGGAACGGGCGTCCATCATCAACACCATCAACTACGAGACCCGCGACCTGAGCCGCAGCGATCTGGTGTACGTGGGCTATCGGGCGGTGCGCGATCTGATGGAACTGAAGGCGGGGAGCGGCCAGATGCCGAGGTCGTTGACGGAGGCTTACGTCGCGAAAATCAACGACGCCCTGGATTTCATCCCGGTGGTACACGCGGCGGATTGCCTGACCGATCTGCGGGCGCGCGAGGATGAACTGGCGCGGCTGGGCGATGAGATCCTCAAGCGCAACCAGATGATCTTCTACGCAGGCGTGATGAATCAGGCCTTCCCGGTGAACCGGCAGATCGGCGGACGCTGGTTCGATGAGCTGGGCTGGGACGCCGCTGCGTTGGACGAGATGGGTGTCAAGGGGTAGGGAGAGAGGGAAACAAGTAGAGAAGTAGGCAAGGAAACAAGTAGATAGGTAGACAGGGCTCAAAAACCCGGTTTCCGGCTTTGCCGAGAAACCGGGTTTTTTTGGTTAAGTCCTTATGCCGCGAAGACGGCTTGCAGGGCGGCGACGGAGGCGAAGCCGACGACGGCGGAGACGTGGTCGCCGGGTTCGAGGATCGTGTCGCCGTGGAGGATGAGGACCTGGCGGCCGCGATGCACGGCGGTGAGCAGGCAGTCGGCGGGCAGATCGAGTTCCTTCACCGCCTTACCGGCCGCGGGCGAGTCCGTGCTGATTACGATCTCCACCAACTCCTTGCCGGTCAGTTTCGCCAGCCTGAGCTGCTCGCTGCGCTGCTGGAATTCCTGGCGACGCAGGATGCCGCGCTGATAGGCGCGCACGATGTCGCTGCGGCGGATGATGCCCACCAACTGTTTGGGGTCGGCGCGGGCGACGACGGGCAGGCGGCCCACGTCGCGCGCGCCCAGCCGCTTGAGGGCAACCCACACCGGCTCATCGGGGTAGACGGTGAGGGGCGAGGGGGTGGCGATGTCGCGCACGGTGCGCGCCGCGAACTCTTCCTGCTCGCGGGCGCGCTCCAGGTCTTGCAGGGTGACGATGCCGCAGAGCGCGCCCTGTGCATCCACGACGGGGAAGCCGTGGTGGTGGCTCTCGGCGAAGGCGTGATCCAGCGCCGGCAGGGTCATGTCAGCGGGCACGGTGTCCACGTCGAGGGTCATGGCGTCGCGCACTTCGACGGCCTGCATCACGTCAATGTCGCGGCCCTGGTCGAGATGGATGCCCTGGCGCGAGAGTTTGAGCGTATAGATGGAGTCGCGGCGGAGGTGTTCCGAGACGACGGTGCTGATGACCGTGGCGAGCATCAGCGGCAGGATGAGGCGATAGTCGCCCGACATTTCGAAGACGATCATTACGGCGGTGATGGGGGCGTGCGCGGCGGCGGCGAAGACGGCGGCCATGCCGACCAGGGCGTACGCGCCGGAGCTGCTGCTGATGGAGGGCCACCAGTCATGCACCACCGTGCCGAACGCGCCGCCGAACATCGCGCCCATGAAGAGCAGGGGCGAGAAGACGCCGCCGGAGTTGCCCGAACCGAGGGTGAACGAGGTGGTGAGGATTTTGGCGGCCACCAGCAGCGCCATCATGCCCAGGGCCAACTGGCCGTGGAGCGCGAGGCCGATGCCGATGAGGCCGGGGCCCAGCGCGAGGGGGGCAAACACGCCGACTGCGCCCGTCAACGCGCCGCCGACGGCGGGTTTCAGCCCCATGGGGAAGGCCCACGGATCGAACTTGTCCTCCATCCAGTAGAGCAGGCCGATGAACGCGTAAGCGATCAGCGGCGCGAGCAGGCCGAGGATGAAGAAGAAGCCGATTTCCTGCGGGCTGACCAATTTGTAGACCGGGATGGAGAACGCGGGGTTGTCGCCCAGGATGATGCGCCCGACGACGCTGGCGCTGACCGCGGAGATGACGACGCTGGCGAAGTAGCCGCTGGTGAACTCGCCCAGGATCACTTCCATGGCGAAGATCGCGCCGGCGATGGGGGCGTTGAAGACGGCGGCGATGCCCGCAGCCGCGCCGCAGGCCACCAGGTTGCGGATGCGCTCCTCGGAGAGGTGCAGCAGTTGGCCGGTGACGGAGCCGATGGCCGAACCGATCTGCACGATGGGGCCTTCACGCCCGGCGGAACCGCCGCTACCGATGCAGGCCGCGGAGGCGAGGGCCTTAACGATCACGACTTGCGGCCGGATGCGCCCGCCTTCCAGCGCGATGGCTTTCATCACCTCCGGCACGCCGTGGCCTTTGGCTTCGGGCGCGAATTTGGCGATGAGCGGCCCGGCGATCAGCCCGCCCAGCGTGGGAATGGCGACGATGACCAGCGGGCCGAGAAAGCCGAGGCTGGTCTTCACCGGCCCGAAGAAGAACGAGGTCGCTGCTTCGATGAGCCGGACGAAGAGGACCGCGCCGAGGCCGGTGGTCACACCGACGATCATGGCGGTGCCCAGCAACACGGCGGTTTCGGAGGGCTGCACGCGGTCGAGGAGGGCGGAGATTTGCCGGCTCAATGAGTTCAGGACGGTTGGTTGGGGTGGGATCGGATTTTGTGGTTCGTTCATGAGGCGCCAATCGGTGATAAGGTGTTTATTGCATGAGTTGAATCATAGCACAAAAGGGCGGTAAGGGGGATGTTTGAAACACGAAGGCGCGCAGGGGTTTGGAACACGAAGACGCGAAGGGACGCGAAGAGCGCGAAGCGCGAAGCGCGCGAAAAACACCCACCCCTGCGGAGTGTGCGCAGAACACCCACCCCTGTGGAGTGCGCATCCTCAGAAGCGCATCTCCGTTAAGCCGTTTCGCATCTGAGGATGCGCCCTCCGCGCGCGCGGGGCCGGCGGATCCGGGGGGTTGCATGTGCGGGAACATGAGGACGAA
>JBBQRS010000145.1:0-10230 GCA_038214535.1 Anaerolineae bacterium | reverse complement strand
ACTTTACTGTTTTCGCTTGTGTTTTTTACATCACACTCCTAGGCGTTTTCGGGGCTGTCGTTCTGCGTCGCGGTCCCCCCCGCTTGCCCCCCCCCCCCCCCACTACGAAGGGGCCGGTCGGGCTACGCGCTCGCCAGCGCGCGCAGCAGCGGCGCGGCAATGACCTCGGTGGATTGCGTCGGCCCCAGCCCGATGCGGACGACCACCAGGTCGCGCGAGGGGATCACGCAACAGAGGTTGCAGTTGTAGCCCATCGCCGCGAAGGCATCGCGCGGGACGCCGGGCCATAGTTCGCCCGCCGCATTCGTCCACCACGTCAGCCCGTAGCCGGGGTTCAGCGGTTGCGAAGTGGTTGTCGCCTGCGCGATCCAGTCGGCCGGCGCGAGCTGACGGCCGGCCCAGCGCCCGCCGTGCAGCATGAGGTAGCCGAAACGGGCAAATTCGCGCGCCGTGATGTGAACCCCCGCGTAGGGTCGGGTGTGCATCCCGATACGCCCGCCTTCGACGCCCATCGTCTCCCAGGTGACGCGCTCCAGCCCGATGGGCGCGAAGATGCGCGCGGCCATGTAGTCGGCCAGGTCCACGCCGGTCAGGCCGTGGAACGCCAGCGACAGGTGCGCGAAGGCGGGATCGCTGTAATCCCAGACGGTCCCCGGTTCGCCGGCAAGCTGCCCGACCATCACCTCGCGTCCGCTGTCGCGGGCCAGCACCGGCGCGTGGCCCAGCGCGGCCTCGAACGGGTCGGCGCCCTCCGGGACGTACACACCATACACCCCGCTGCGCTCGCCGGGGATGCCGGACGTCATCGAGAGCAGATGGCGGAGCGTGATGCGCGCCTTGCGCGGGTCGCTGAGGGGGTAGCCGGCGGGGATCGAAGGGTAGGCCGGCTGCTCGATGTTTGCGCCATCCTGCGCGCCGAACAACACGCCATACGCCGTGCCCGTGAACGATTTGCTGCACGAATAGACGTTGAAGGTCGTGTCGGGTCCCGCGTCCTGTTCATAGAACTCGGCGACCAGATACCCGCGGTGAATGATCACCAACGAGGATGGCACGGCGTGCGCGGCGTTCCACGCGCGGGCTGTTTCCAGCGCCGAGGGGGCCAGCGTTGCTGCACCCTCCGGCGACGTCCGCCAGCCCCCGGCCGATTCCGGTGGCGGGAAGTAAGTCGTCTTCGCTCGCTCGTCAACCATCTTTCCTCCTGATGACCGCATCAGCGCGGGAATTACGAATGGAACGTGTCACCGGCCTTATCTTAGGCTCTATCCAGAAATTAGTCTACCACGGAACACACGGAATACACGGAAAGGCAAAGATATCATCCTTTTTTTCCGTGTGTTCTGTGTATTCCGTGGTTAATCCCATCGCAAGCCAATCTGTCGAACAATATTCGGCCAGATTCTTAATCCGCAATTCCGCAATTCGTAATGCTTAATTGATCTGCGGAACCAGGTCAGCCAGGGCGGCTTCCAGCGTCGGATATTCGAACTCGAAGCCCAGCGCCTCGGCCTTGCGCGGCACAACCGGCTTGCCGTACATGAAGATCTCGGCCACCTTGCCCATCATCAGCTTGAGCAGCAGGCCGGGGACGACGCGCGTCACCGGCCCCGGCGCAGTCGAGTTCAGCGGCCCCGTCACCCGGTCATCTTCCAGCGCGAACAGATAGAGCCGCGCTTCGTCAGCCAGGTGAATCCACGAGACCCAGGCCTCGGTCGGTGTGGGGATGCCGCCCTGCCCCTTGCGATACTGGCCCACCTGCTGCGCCAGCCCGCCGTCGGGTTCCGGCCCCGGCACGCAGCTGGTGCGCATCAACACGGTGCGGATGCCCAGCGCCGCGGCGGGTTTGGCTTCATCCTACCAGAGGACGTTGCCGTGTGCCCAGTCGTCGCGGCCCGCGGGAGTCTCCACGGTCACCGGCTTGTCGGTCAGTTGGTCGGAGAAGCCGTAATAGCCCTGCGATGAGCTGTTGATGTACACCTGCGGCTTGTGTTGCGCCATTCCCATCGCCTGCACCAGCGCGCGCGTGCTGCCGTTGCGGGTGGCCTCATCATCCGGGTAATCAGCGCGTTCATCACGCCGGGCGCGGCTTTTGCGGGGCGGGCCGATTGCCCCGTGGCGATCAGCGCGCCGTCCGCCGGGTGGATGTACACCGGCGCGCCCGTCTGGCGTTTGAGCGCGGCCAGCCCGCCCGTGTGATCGCCGTGCGCGTGCGTCACCAGGATGCGCCCCACGTCGCCCGGCCCCTTGCCCAGCTCGGCCACCCCCGCCATGATCTTCGCGTCGCTGCCCGCCACGCCACTGTCAATCAGCGTCAAATCGCCGCCGTCATCCAATATGAAGCTGTTCACGATCCCCAACGACACCTGATACAACCCCGGAACCACCTGCTTAATCGCCATCACTCACTCCTCGACACGTCGCTCGGAAATCAGTGGATATAGGAAACACAGAAACAAGTAGATAAGGAAACAAGGAAACAAGGAGATAAGGAAACACGGAGTGTCGGCCTCCCTCTCCCCGCGGGAGAGGGAGTTGAGGCCCATCATTCTCACTTCTTTATCCGTGAATCCGTGTCCTCATCCGTGTTGGCCCACCCCCGCCAACACATCCGCCACCGTGTGCGGGGCGCGGCCCAGCAGTTCACCCAGCGTCGGGCTGACCTCGGCAAAGCGGCCCTGACGCATCGCGAGATACATCCCCAGGAAGCCGCGCGCCATGGCCTCCGCGTTGGGCGGCGGCCCACCGGCTGGGGGTGGGGTACCGGCGGCCATCATCGCCGCCAGATTCGCGATGAAGGCCTCATCGGGGATCACGCGGCGCTCGATGGGGTGGCCCAATATCTGGGTGGCAACCGCCGCGATGTCGGCCATGTCCAGCGCCTGCGGCCCGGTGAGCAGCAGCCCTTCGTTGAGGTGGCTGCCTTCGGCCAGCACGCGCGCGGCCGCCTCGGCCAAGTCATCGCGCACGGCCCAGGCCACCGGCCCATCCGCCGGCGCTTCGATCACGCCGGTTTGCAGCCCGTGGCCCAGCATCCGCGGCAACCCGTCGGCGTAGAGCGCGTTGCGCAGGAAGGTGTAGGGCATCCCCGCCGCGCGGATCAGTTCCTCGGTCGCGGCGTGCGCGGCCGCCGCATGGAACGGCGAATCCGGGTCGCGATCCATGAAGCTGACGTAGACCACCTGCTGCGCGCCCGCGGCCTGCGCGGCTTCCAACGCCGCCTTGTGCTGCGCCACGGCGTTCGGCGCGGGCGTGGTTGACATAAGCAGGGCGCGGTCCGCGCCCTCGAACGCGTGGGCCAGGCCGGCCGGGTCGCTGAAGTCACCGTGGCGCACGCGCACGCCGCGCGCGGCCAGGTCCGCTGCCTGCGCCGTGTCGCGCACGCTCACCGCAATCTGCTCGGCGGGGACCATCTCCAGCAGATGGTTGACGATCCCGCGCCCCAGTTGTCCGTTCGCTCCCGTCACAACAATCATCATGGCCTCCTGATTTTTTGCACCGAATTACACGAATGGCACGAATTATTTTTAAAAATTCCTCTTCAATTCGTGCCATTCGTGTAATTCGTGGCAAGGTTTTTACTGCAACAATTCGACGATCGGGCGCAGCGCGGGCGCGCGGCCGGGATTGGGCGGGGGCGTGGCAGCCGCGCGCTCGGCGGGTGAGGCCGCGGCGAAGCGGTCGGCGTAGTCGCGCGCGTACCCGGCCATCGTGATCGGTGATCGCCCCAACAGTTCGGCCACGTCGGGCGTGGTCTTCGCGCCGATCCCCAGCCGCACCGTCCAGTAGAGGCTGCGCATCACCTTGATGAATTCATCCTCGACCCCCAGCGCCTCCTGCCGCGCCGCGTACTGCGCGGGGGTGGGCCGCAGATACGTGATCTTACGCCCCTGCACGTCGCTGAAAATCTTAGCGACCTCGTAATAGTCCAGCGCCTCCGACCCGCTTAACGTGTGGATCGCGTTCAGGTGGCCGTCCTCCGTCAACGACAGGCCGGTCACCGCGCCGATGTCGCGCACGTCCACGAAACTGGTCTTCGCCTTGCCCGCGGGCACGAACAGCTCGTCGCGCAGCCGGATGTCGTCACGGTAGAAGGTGTCCAGATTCTGCATATAGAAGCTGGGCCGGATGAAGGTGTATGGCACGCCCAGGGTCAGCAACTTCTGCTCGACTTTGTAGTGCGGCACGCGTGCGTTGACGCCCATCAGTGAGAGGAAGGCGATTTGCTTCACGCCCGCCGTCTTCGCCGCGTCCATCGCGGGGAACATATAGCGCTCCACGTCGGAAATCTGCGGCGGGCGTATCAGGAACAGCTTATCAATCCCTGCGAAGGCGGGGGCGAACGTCTCGGGCCGGCCATAGTCGAACACTACCGTCTCGACCCCCGCGGGGGGGCGGCTCGCATCCGCCGCGTTCAGCACCGCAGCGACCACCCGTTGGCCGCGCTGCAACAAATCCTTCACCACCTCGCGCCCCACGTTCCCCGTGGCGCCCGTCACCAGTATCCTCGCCGTTTTGGCGTCCGTCATGTTCTCTCTGCTCCTGTGATGATTGCAATTTGTGGGAAAAATCCCTCACCCTGACCCTCCCCGGATTACCGGGGAGGGCCGGGGTGAGGGCGGTCTGCGCGGTCGAGGGCGAGGACAACCTCACCCCTACAGCGCCATGCGCGGCCAAAAGCCCCTATCGCTAACGCGTAATTAGGAATTCCCAATTCCTAATTACGCCCCGTCCTGCCGCTGCCGCAACTGCGCCACCACTTCCTCCAGCACCGCGGCCAGCTCACCCTGCAAGCGCGGCGATAGTTCCGCCACCGCGGCCTCGAACTCGCCGCTGCGCGACTGCGCCAGCCGTTCGATCAGCCGCGCGCCCGCCGGGGTGATCCGAACCTGCTTGTGCCGCCGGTCGTCGGGGTCCTCGTCGCGGCGCACCAGGCGCAGCGCCACCAGCCGATCCACCAGATGGCTCGTCGCCGGGCGCGAGAGGTTCAGGTGCTCGGCGATGGCGGAGAGGTTGTGCGGCCCCGCGTCGCACAGCAGTTGCAGCGTGACGATCTGCGGCAGGGTGAGTTCCGCCTCGGCCATGATCGCCAGCGAGTCGCCCGTCGCGCCCTGGGTGAGCAGCGCCAGCATCTCTTTGATCAGCCCGCTGAGGCGTTGCGCCGGTTGTGTGCCGGTCATCGGTTCTTTCATTTCGTTGCCTGTATCGAATAGTTTCACCGATGAAATTATAATAAACGTGAGAGGATTTGTCAATTTTGGCCAACACGGATGGCTAACACAGCTAACACGGATGGGGTCAACGCGGATGGCCTACACGGATGGCCCCGCACGGATGGGGTTCGTAGTGGCGCACGCCGGTGCGCCGTGGGTTATCCGTGTTGGCAGGCTCTCCCGCTGGCAGAGGAAGCGTGCGCAACCATCCGTGTAATCCGTGCCGTATCCGTGTAGCCCAATCCGTATCGTCCCACCACGCGCGAACCGGGCTTCCGCCCCCGGAAGCCCGGTTCGCGCGTGGTGGTCAGTATGTCTACGCCCGGCGGATGGGCCGCCCCCGACCCGTCCGCCGGGCGATAGAACCGAATGCTGTTCTTGCTCGTAGTGCGCACTGAAGTGTGCACTACGAGCAAGAGAGATGCGAATTAGAATTTGCCGTATTCTTGCGCGGCCTCATACAGCGCCAGGATGTTCTCCGTGGAGCTGATGGCCTGCAAGTTGTGGCACGGCCCGATGATAAAGCCCGTCCCGTCGGCGGCCAGCGTCTCGATCAGCCACTTCACCTCGCGGCGCACGTCCTCCGGCGTCCCAAAGGGCAGCGTCTGCTGGTTGTCCACCGCGCTGTGAAAGCAGAGCCGGGCGCCGTACTCGGCCTTGAGCCATGCCAGGTCCCAGTTGCCGCAGCGCCACTGGATCGGGTTCAGGATGTCAATCCCCATCTCGACCAGCCGCGGCAGCAGCTTGCGGCAGTCGCCGTCATCGTGGTGAAAGACGATGATGTCATAGGCATGCGCCAGGTCAATCCCGCGCTGCACCGCCGGGCGATAGAACGTGTCGAACACCTGCGGCGAGATCATCAACCCGGTCTGCGAGCCGAAGTCGTCGGTCACCTGGGTGATGTCTACCAGTCCGCGCGTCGCTTCGAAGCAACGGCGGTGATACTCGTTGAAGAAGTCGGAGATGCGCCCGACGATATAATGTGTGAACTCCGGGCGCAGCAGGGTGTCCATCAGCGACGCTTCCAGCCCGCGGGTCAGGTTGTGGTAATAGAACGGGGCCGTGTAGCCACATTCAATGGCGCGTCCGTCGCAACGCTCGATGATGCCCGGCAGCGCGGCGTAGTCATACCAGTCGGGGTCGGGCCAGCGATAGGCCTCCAGGTCGGCCATCGTCTCGGCTTCGGCCAGCGGATAGTAGACCTGCTCGTCGTAGACGCCGGTGGCGTAGCGCTGCGGGCGGAAGCCCATGCCCCATTCGTTCTCGTGATATTCGCCACCCACCTTCAGCGTCGGGCCGATGTAGGGCGGCGCGACGGCCAGCATCCCATCAATGTGCAGGCGGTCGTATAACGCCAGAATGCCCTCGACGTCGCGCGACAATGCGCCGCCCATCAGGCCGATGCCGCGCGGTTTTGTGCCATGCCCGGCACGGATGCCCAGCTCCTCGTATAACCTTTCCTGCACCTCTACCGTCGCCCAGATATCGGTGGGCACGCGGTCCACAGGCTGATGACGGATCGCCGCCAGGATGCGTTCTCTTGGATTCATTGCAAACTCACTTGAACACGCCGCTGGTGATCCCCTCGACGATCTGTCGCTGGAATACGAGCGTAAGGATGAAGACGGGGACGGTGGTCAAAATCGCCACTGCCGACATATTGCCCCATTGTTGATAGTATTGCGTCGAACTGCCGATCGTCTGCGCTTCACCGAGCGCCATTGTGATGACTTTGGCAGAAGGCCCCCGGGCGAAGATCAGAGGAATGAAGAACTCGTTCCAGCAAGTGATGAACCCGATGAGGAACATCGTTGCCAGGCCGGGTTGCACCACCGGCAGCACCACGTTCCACAGCAGGCTGGCGGTGCTGGCGCCATCCACCTTTGCCGCGTCCTCGATTTCCACGGGCACCTGGCGGATGAACGATACCAGCACCCAGGTTGTGATGGGTAAGAGCCCGCTCACATAGAGCAGGAACAGACCCCACAACGTGTTGAAGAGGTGAAGATTCTGAAACATCTTAAAAAGCGGAATCACCGTTGCCGCACCCGGCAACATACTGGACGCCAGCAAGCCCACCAGGATCAGATTTGCGCCGGGCAGGTCGAGCCGTGCAATGGCGTAGGCCGCCAGGAAGCTGACCAGCAACGCCAACAGCGTGGATACGGTGCTGAGCAAAAGCGTATTGAGCATATACCGGCCAATAGGCAGGCTATGAAAAATCTGCCCCCAGCGCTCAAAAGTGATTGCCTTGGGTATATAGGTCAGTGGCTGTGTAAAAAGCTTGTCGCCGGGTATAAAGGCTGTCAGGAAGATATAGTAGATTGGCAGAAGCACGACAACCAGGAACACGAAGACCAGCAGATAGAGTGGAGCTGCGCGCAACGCCTTGCGTAAGCGATTGCTTGACAGAGGTGCGGTAGCGGTAGATGTTGCCATAGTAGACTTTCTTTATGAGCGCGACCAGGCGCGCCGGAGGCCGCCGAATCCCAAAAGGCCGATAACGAGCACCATGAAAAAGAGCGCCATCGCAATCGCCGAAGCATAGCCGAAGTTCAGAACGCGGAAGCCCTGCAAATAGACTTGATAGGACATCAGCGATGTGGCCATGCCGGGGCCGCCGGAAGTCAGCGCGTAGACGATCTCGAAACTGAGCACGCGGCCAATCATGACAAAGATGCCCATCGAGATGATCAGCGGCATCAACAGCGGCAATGTGATGTACCAGAACGAGCGAGGGCCGTCCGCGCCATCCATCTTGGCCGCTTCATACACTTCGAGCGGGATGCCCTGCAACCCCCCCAGGAAGACCACCGTGAGGAATGCCGTGTTCTTCCAGACGTCGGTCAACACGACGGCCAGCCGCGCCAGGTTGACATTCACCAGCCAGATCGGCCGCTCACCGCTGATGCGCCAGATGATATCGTTGACGAGACCGTAATTGACGTCGAAAATCCAGCGGGCCGCCGTCCCAATGACGATCGCCGACATCGCCCAGGGCAAGAGATTCACCGCGCGGGTGAAATGGCGCATACGAAACTTACGGTTGAGTAACTGGGATACCCCCAACGCCAGCAAGATTTGCATCGCTACCGACACGATGGCGAAATACATCGTGAAACCCATGGTCTGTTTAACCTGGATATCATTCGCCATGTGACGATAATTCTCCAGGCCGACAAAATCGAAGGTGCGGCGCACGGGGCTATTATCAAAGAAACTGAGATAGGCGGTATACACGAAGGGGTAAATGGAAGTCGCCAACCGCCAGATGACGACCGGCGCAATCAGTAGGTAGCCCAGCAGAATGCGACGGGCTCTCAAGGAGTTCAAGCGCGTGCGCAATCCAACCGATGCAACCTGCCCCTGGTTGACTGGAATATCTGTAGCCTGGCTCAAGGTATTATCTCCACGGCTGCGGGAAGCCGCCACAGGGTAACAGCTTCCCGCATGATGTTCATGTCAGGCGTTAACTGCCGCCCAGGTCGCGTTCCAAAATCGGATCAATCTTGGCCATGGCTTGCGCGATGGTCGTTTCCAGGTCAATCTGGTCGGTCAGATAGGCGCTGATGGACTCTTCCGCAGCGTCGTAGATCTCCTGAATGCTCGGCGTGATCGGTCGCGCCTTGACGAGATCGCCGCCCTCGGCCAGATCGAGCAGGAATGGCGCCGAAGGGGCCATGTCCTGAACTTCGGGATCGGACCACAGCGAGATACGCGCCGGCACGCGCCCGCGCAAGATCTGTTTTTTCATTACCTCGGGCCGGGCCGTATAGCCCACCCATTGGGCGGCCATTTCCGGCTTCGTGGTTGAGGTGGGGATCGCCCAGCCCCAGGTTCCGGTGATGGTCTGCGCGTTCACAGGACCCTTGGGCGGTAGGAAGGCCGAAACTTGATCTTGCCAGAAGTCCTGATTCGTGCGCATCGCGCCGAAGAAGCCATCCCAGCACCACCACATGGCATAGCGGTTATCGAGCCAGCCCTGGAATACCGCGCTATAGTCATCCTGGGGTGTAGAAGGTTGGGCAATTTTCTCTGTCGCGAACAGGTCTTTGTAGTAGGCCAGGGCTTCGCGCGCGCCGTCGTTGTCCAGATCGTTGATCGCGGCGCCGGCCTGGTTGACCCAATGCTGGATATCGTTGCCCAGCATGCCGCCCTTGGCGCCGCTGAGCGCAATGCCATAGCGATCTTCGCCATTTGTCAGAGCTTTGCCAACTGTGAGCAATTCATCCCAGGTGGTGGGTGGCTCGACGCCTGCTTCCTCGAAGAAGTCGGTGCGATAGAAGAAGATCTCGGTGTCGTTGCCCCAGGGCAAGCGATAGAGCACGCCTTCCCATGAAGAAACATCTTTGAGCAGCGTTTGGGGCCAGTCGTTGAGATCAATGCTGTACTGCTCGACGACCGGTTCGAGGGGTTGTAACCAGCCTGCCGCGCCATAGATGGCGGCCTGGAAATCATCACAATGGAACGAATCCACGCCGGTATCGCCGGAGGCGAGGCGGGTGGTCATCAATTGCTGCCAATCGGTGTAGCCGGCCGGGGCCACTTCGTAGATCACCTTGATGCCCGTCTCACCGGTGAAGCCATCCATCACGGTTTTGAAGGTGTCGTTGGAATCTGCTCCATAGATCACGTTGATTTCGCCTTGAGCTTCGGCGGGCGCGGCTTGGGCGGGGGCTTCCGTTGCCGGGGCTTCGGCGGCCGGGGCTTCCGCCGTCGGCGCATCGGCGACCGGGGCTTGCGGCGCGGGGGCCGCCGCGGGGGCGGCGCAGGCTGCCACGGCCATTGCCGCGCCGCCCGCGCCCAGCGCCGTCAAGAAGGAACGGCGGGACAGGTGTTTGCCCTTCGTGGGCTGCTCGTTCATTGAGATTCTCCTCTCCTAGGACTTACGCAAAACCAGTAATTGGTTGACAGTACGAGCGTTGGCGGGTAAGGTAGGCCGCATGAGACCGACAAGCCAACCCGTGACTCGTTTGGACTACTGCCAGTATTTGCTGGTCAGCCAAATCAACTACACGCT
>JBBQRS010000144.1:0-10293 GCA_038214535.1 Anaerolineae bacterium | reverse complement strand
GCCTCGGTGATGGTGGCCGACAACCGGCTGAGGATCCAGCGTTCCGCAAGATCCGAGACCTCGGCGTCGCCGCCGCCCTCCTGCGTCGCGCCCAACTGCATCAGCACGAAGCGCGTCGCGTTCCAGATCTTGTTGGTGAAGTTGCGGTTACCCTCCACGCGTTGCAGGCTCAAGTTCATGTCGTTGCCGGGGGTCGAGCCGGTGACCAGCGTGAAGCGCAACGCGTCGGCGCCCATCGTCGGGATACCCTCGGGATAGCTCTGGCGGATGTAATCGCTCAACTCTTCCGGCTTTGCGCCATCCAGTAGCGCGATGGGGTCCAGCACGTTGCCGATCGTTTTCGACATCTTGCGCCCCTGATCGTCGCGCACCAGGCCGTGCAGGTAGACGTACTCGAAGGGAATGTCGTTCGTAAATATCAACCCCTGCATGATCATGCGCGCCACCCAGAAGAACAGGATGTCATATCCGGTTTCCATCACGGTGGTCGGGTAGTAACGCCGGAAATCGGGCGTGTCTTCCGGCCAGCCCAGCGTCGAGAACGGCCACAGCCCCGAGCTGAACCAGGTGTCCAACACGTCTCCATCCTGCTCGATGCGAGTTGAGCCGCAATGTTCGCACGCCGTCGGGTCCTCGGTCGCCACCGTCATGCCGTGACAGTCGGCGCAGTGCCAGGCTGGGATGCGATGGCCCCACCACAACTGCCGGCTGATGCACCAATCACGGATGTTCTCCAGCCAGTTGTAATATACCTTCGTGAAGCGTTCGGGGATGATCTGGATGCGGCCCGAACGCACCGCCTCCAACCCCATTTGCGCCAGCGGCGTCGTCTTGACGAACCACTGGGTGCTCACCATCGGTTCCACGATCTCGCCGCCGCGCTGCGAACGCGGCACCTGCGTCCGATACGGTTCCGTCTTGATGGTCAGCCCGGCGGCCTCCATGTCGGCCCACAGCTTCTTGCGACCCTCGAAGCGATCCATGCCCGCGTAAGGGCCGGCGTTCGCGTTCAGGCGCGCGTCGGTGTCCAGCACGCTGACGATCGCCAGCCCGTGCCGCCGCCCGATCTCGAAGTCGTTCGGGTCGTGGCCGGGCGTAATCTTCAGCGCGCCCGTACCGAAGGCCATGTCCACATAAGTGTCGTGGATCACCGGGATCGTGCGCTTCAGGATCGGGACGAGGCAAGTCGCGCCGATCAGGTGACGGAAGCGCTCGTCGTCGGGATGCACCGCGACCGCCGTGTCGCCGAGGATCGTCTCGGGGCGCGTGGTCGCCACCGGGATGTAACCCACGCCCGGCCCATCCACCAGATCAGCCCCGGCGATGGGGTATTTGAAATAGTAGAGGGTCGCATCCTCGTCGGTGTATTCTACCTCCAGGTCGCTGACCGCCGTCTGCAGGCCAGGCGACCAGTTGATGAGATACTCGCCACGATAGATCAGCCCCATGCGATAGAGGCGCACGAACGCCTCGCGCACTGCGACGCTCAACCCGTCATCCAGGGTGAAGCGCTTCCGGTCCCAGTCGCACGATGCGCCCAACCGGCGCAACTGCCGCTCGATGTGCCCGCCATACTGCTCCTTCCAGGCGAACGTCCGGCGCAGAAACTCCTCGCGCCCGATCTCCTGGCGGCGAACGCCCTCACGCGCCAGCATCTTCTCCACCTGAAGCTGGGTCGCGATGCCCGCGTGGTCGTAGCCGGGAATCCACAGCGCAGCATAGCCGCGCATCCGCTTATAACGGATCATCACATCTTCCAACGTGACGAACATCGCGTGACCCAGGTGCAACTCGCCCGTGACGTTGGGCGGCGGGATGCTGATCACGAACGGCTCGGCGTCCGCGGGGGCGACCTCCGGCTTGAAGAAGCCGGACTGCTCCCACCAGTCATAAATGCGGCGCTCGGACGCGCTCGGGTCATAGGCTTTAGGCATATCAAAATCGGTCATGGGTCACTCTCCTCTGTTATCGTCACACATTGTCATGGTCATTCGGGTTTTCGGTCGCCAGCCCCTCGGCGCGGGCCGCGGCCAACAGCCCCACATCGGCGCTGACGAAGACCAGTGGGGGCAGCCCGGCATTATGCGCCTGAGTCGTAATATCCAACGCAGCCGCCAGGTGGATTGCATCATAAGCACGCAGCGGGTGGCGTTGAGCCAGTTCAACGGCTAATAGTGTCACGCTCAGATCTGCGTCAATGACACGGTAACGCTGACGCATATCCAACAAAAAGCGCCGCCGGGCAGATGCAAGCTCATCAGCATCAATGCGACCACTTCGGTATGCACGTTCCAACGCGCAAACCACTTCTACGTTGCTCAAGTGAATGGTCACAGTACGATGCAGCGGCTCGTCGTTCGGTGCTTTGGCGTCCAGTTGACTTGCGATCCATGCGCTGCCACGTTCAGCGATGTAGTACTTCACCAGGACGCTGGAATCAAGGTAGAGAGCTGAGATATTCAACGCGGCCCTCGATCTTCGATGATCCAATCCGACAACGGGATATCCCCGAGCATCTTCCGCACTTCTTCAGCGCTGGGAATACTTGCCTCATCGCCAATCAACTTATCCCATTCCGGCCCCATTTCAACAAGCAGCCCGCTTTCGCGCAGTACCCGTTCGAAGCGCTCGCCTTCCGTCTCCTCAACCGGCGCGGCGGGCGCGAGCTCAGTTTGCAGCGCGTCTACCAGCGCCTGATTCAGCGAGACGTCGTGCTCGATCGCGCGCTCTTTCAACGCCTGATGCACGTGTTTCGGCAGCCGAACGGTCAGTTTTACCTTTTCCTCGCTCATCTCACGCCTCCAACCCCGCAATGTGCCACCATGCCACCATAGTGGCACACGCAGTATACACCAGTTTTACGAAAATAAAAAGCGCCCTCCGTCTCAAGGACGGAAGGACGCTCCGCGGTGCCACCTTGTTTGGCAAATAGCTGATAGCAGATAGCGGATGACTTATAGCTGATGGCCGATGGCAAGACTCTCAACGATTTGCCATAGCTGTCAGCTATTCGCTATCGGCTATACGCCGCATTGCCCACTCTGAGCTATAACGGGCATACCCGTGGCGACCTACCTCTGCTGCTATCAGCTATCAGCCGCCCGACTCCCCGGCGACCTTCAGCGGCGCTCACATCGAGGGGGGCTTGCACCCGTTGACCCCCGTTCTCTGGCGATGGCTTGCCGCCTACTCCTCCGGTTCACAGTCATTATTCTATTGAGGCGATTATATACCGCTCGGAAGGCTCCTGTCAACCCCTCACGCGAAACGAATCTCCTCCATCGAACGCAACGGCGCGGGCGGCGCTTCCTCGACGATCCGCATCGGGTCGAGCGCAGTCAGCGGGCCGAAGGAGACGCCCGCCAGCGCCTCGATTTCGGCCAACGGCGTCTGGTAGGTCTGGAAGCGGCCGAAGACGAACTCCTCGCCGGGCAAAAAGTCTTGCTGCGACATCGTGTAACCCGTGGCGCACAGCGCACCCGTTTCGTCGTGGACGAACGCGATCACCTTCCAGAAGCGGATGGGAACCCTGACGCCGAAGTATTCCGGGTCATCTTCGGTGAAAAGCGGGCCGGTGAAGACGCAGATGCGCATATCGTCTTGCCGGGCGTGCTCCAGCGCATAGTCCTCCAGGGTATTCCAGATCCCCGCGTTGAAGGGTTGAATCTGCGGGGTGGCGTTGGGCGCGTGGAACGTGTCGGCGTTCGCCTTGAGCGCATCGTCGCCCCAGTTAGGGTCTTCACGGCGCGTCATGTGGCCGCGGCTGAATTTGCCGTCCGACTCCAGGCCGTAGCACTCCTTGATGATCTGGCTCTCGGTGGGGATCCGCGAATCGAGCCGCCAGCCGGGCCGCCGGCCCTTCACGGAGATGGCCGCCTTGCCGTCAATGTTCACCGCGGAATAGATGCACATGCGGCGCGGGGCGTTCATCACCACCGAGAAGTGGGTGTACTTGAGCGTATCGGTCGGCTCGCCGGTGACGGGGTCGGTGAAGCGCAGCACCGCGGCCTGTTGCTCCTCATTGACCACGGGCAAGGGGGCGCACAGGCCGTCGCCCAGGAAGTCCTCGCGATAGCCCTCCCGGTCGGTGTAGCTTTCCGGCGGCGCCTCTTCGACGACCTCCGGCCCGACGACCTGCACCGGCGGCAGCTTCTCGCGCTTGACCACCGACACGGCGTGGCCTGCCGCCTGATCGAGCAGCACCGTCGCGCGCACGGCGTAATTCGATTCGAGGAAGCTGCCGGAGAAGTGCATCCCCACGGCGTAGCCCGTCTCCACATCTAAAACCACGGAACCGGAGTTGCCGCCCAGAGTCGTGGCGTCGTGCGCGAAGAACCAGCTCGCCCCATCCTCGCCCACCAGGCTGCCGGGGCTGAGGCGCTTGACATCGTAGACCGCGCCGAAGACGGCGCGGGCCGCTTCCTCGGCGCTGAGGCCGTAGCGCGGATCGAAGGCGGGATAGCCGATCACGGCGACGTCGGCGCGCGACCGGGGCGGCGTCTGGAGCAGAGGGATCGGCGCGGGCAGGCCGCCGTGTTTCGCCAGCCGGAGTAGCGCGATATCGGGCAGGGCGCGATCCGCGTCCTCCAGGAAGATGACTTCCTCGATAGGTACCTCGAAGTGTTCCGTCTCCTCGTATTCCTCGCGGAAGTCAATGCGCGCGCGATACGGCGTCCCCAGGAAGGTCATGAGAAAATCGCCGCCATCGCCCCGCTTGCGGGCGAAGATTTCCGCGACGTGCCGATTGGTAGCGATGACGCCCTCGGCGATCACCCAGCCTGTGCCGGAATGGCGGTAGCCCGCGCCGTCGTCCACCTCGATGCGGCCCACGGCGGGCAGGCGCGCCTCGATCAGGTCGCGGTGCGCGCTCAGCACATCGGCCCACACGCCCGAATTGGGCAGCTCGAACCGGTCTTTGCGGATCAGCAGCGAGGGGCGGCCATGCAGCAGCACCACGGCCTCCAGCACAGGCGGTCGCATGGGCCGGTCGGGCGGCTGCACGTCAAACGCGGGCGCGCCCATGAAAATATCCGCCAGCGCGGCGGGCGGCGCGATCTCGTTCGCCGCAACCTCGCGGCGAAAGCGCGGGTCGGCCAGCAACGATTCAATTCGCCTCGGCATGAGAATACCTCCTGTCAGATGGGGGCAGGGATCGGGAATCGGGGATCAGTGAACGGGAAGAGGAGACAATCGCGCTCCCTAATACCTGATACCCGCTACCCAATACCTGATCCCCGCTCCCCGACCCCCCTCACCGCAGGGCGCGGACGCCGCCTTTGCCGCGGGCGCGACGCACTTCGGCCAGCACCGCGCGCTCGTCAATCATGGTGATGTCGCCCGGCGTCTCCTGCACCAGGATGCCGTGCGCCGCGCCCCACTCGACTGCGGTTTGCAGGTCGTGGCCCTTGAGCAGCGCGGCCAGCACGCCGGAGGCGAACGAGTCGCCGCCGCCGGTGCGGTCGGCGATGGGGATGTTTTCGCGCAGCGGGGTTTCATAGATCGTATCGGTCGCTGTCTCGTAGAGCACCGCGCCCCAGCTCACCATGTCGGCGTTGGTCGCGCCGCGCCACTGCGTCCCGATCAGGCTCAGGTTGGGGTGGTCGGCGGCCACGCGGCGCACCGTATCGCGATAGGCGTTCACCCAGCTCGCGTAGCCCGCCTCCGCGGGCGCCTCCGTCACATAGCCCAGCGCGTCGTCGAGGTCGCTGTCGTTGCCCACCAGGAAGCCGAGGTGTTGCGCCATCCGGCGATTGGTCTCGCGCGCCACCGCCTTGTCCGGCTCCACCTTCGAGCGATAGTTCAGGTCGGCGGCGACGAATACGCCGTGCGCCTCCGCCGCCTCCGCCGCCTCCAGCGCGAGCGCGGCAGCACTCTGGGAAATCAACGTAAAAATGCCGCCGGTGCTGAAGACGCGGACGCCTTCCTCGCCGAACAGTTTATCCCAGTCGAAATCGCCGGGGGCCAGCTCGCGCGCCGCGGTGTGCGCCCGGTAATAGAGGGTGTCGGACGGGATCACGCCCTTGCCGGCGAAGGTAAAATTGATCCCGTTCATCAGCGTGCCCTTCTGGTCGGTGGAGTGGGGCGAGCCGTCGTCCTTCGTGTTGAACCAGACGATCTTGCCCGTGTCCACGCCGGCCTCGCGCAGTTGGTTGCGGATGTTCGCGCCGACGTGGTCGTCTACCAGCGCGGTGAGCACCGCGGTACGCAACCCGAAGGTGTAGCTCAGCCCGCAGGCGACGTTGGTCTCGCCGCCGCCCTGGAATACGCGCATGGTGCGCGCCCGCGCGGTGGGCACGTCAAACGGATCGAGCCGCAGCATCACCTCGCCCAGCGCCACGGCGTCATAGCGGCACGCGGCCGCGGGTTTGATGTCGGAAAGGCGTACGATGGTCACTGGCTTCCTCCTGTCGTTGCACGTAAGGCGTGAAACGATCATAGCACATCCTGCCCGGCGTTACAATACTCATTTGACTTTTTAGCACATTTGTGCTATGCTACAGCTATTCTGTCAAGCGAAATGCAAACGCGTAGACAGTAGACGCGTAGACAGGGCCTTATTGTGTCTACGCGATTTAGCAAAGTCGGATAGTAAATCTCAGGGGTGGCGCTGCGAGGAGTCTGTTAAACCCTTAAAGAGCGATCTCTGCTTCGACGCGTCTGCGTTCCGGGTTGAACATGCGTTAAGTCAAAGTCTCCAGTGAGGCGTAGACGCGTAGACAAAATGGGGCCTGTCTACGCGTCTACGCGTCTACGCGTTCGATGCTCGTGCAGCGTGGGGTATGGCAGAGGCGAGTGAGACCGGTGGCCCCGCGCCAGCGGTGGGAAGCCGAAGAGCGCGGGGCGCTTCGCTATATGCCCGGCCGGCCGCAGGGGGCCGGACTCGGCCAGGAATCGGCTGCGCTGGCCTTCGACCGCGCCGCATCAGCCGTAGCCGATGCAGAATACTGGCGGAGAGTCTTTGCGACTCGCCGGAAAGCCGTGGGACACGACGACCCGAAACCCGTTGTTGTCGTTGCGGTTGTTCGGGTTGTTGTTGTTGCGATACGCACAGCGGGCGTTCCTCTCATTGTTGTTGAAGGACCCACCCCGCAACACGCGTGGCCTCAGCCGGTCCCCGCAGAAACGGCCTTACCGGCCGCTTGCTGCCGTGTGATCTTCTGCCACCCGCCCAACAGCCGGCCCAACTCGGCCACCAGGCGACTGGCATGTTCGTACTGCCCGGCGCTCATCCAGCGCCATTGATGGGCCAACCGCAGGTAGACGCGCACCTGGTTGAGGTGGGCATCGGCCGCGGTCAATCGTTCCAGGCGGGCCCGATCGCGCAGGCTGTTGGCCGCGAGCAGCGCCTCCTGGAAATCCAGGGCGGCGTCGAGCAGGCGGCGGGTAATCGTGTAGCGGTGCAAACGCGGGAAGTGCTCCGTCAGTGGCACCAGCCAGATCAGGAAGTCGTAGGTCTTGACGAAGATGGGCAGGCTCTCTTCAGGTTCGGCCATGGCGGTCATAGCCTCACGGGTTTCAGGATGGCGCGACGCAGGCCCCAGGTGTCGCCGTAACGGGCGTGGTTAATCCACCCCTGGATCGAGCGGTCGAGCATCTCCCTGTCTGCCTTGCCCCGCCGGTAGTCGTCGAGCAGGCCGGCCAGTTTGCGGCGGAAGGCAAGCCCCTTGCGCCGCTTCAGCAGCCGGTGATCCGGATAGACGACGAAGCCCAGGAAAGGAATGCCCTCGGTCACGGGTCGCGCCTGCGCCTGCTCCTCGTGAATCGTCAGCCGCAGCTTCGCCATCCGCTCGATGATCGCCTGCCGCCAGCCCCACAGGGTTCGCTTGTCATCGGCAAAGAGCAAGAAGTCGTCTACATAGCGCAGATAGGCAGGGCAACGCAGTTCGCGCGTCACGAAGTGGTCGAAGCCATTTAGGTAGCAGTTGGCCCAAAACTGGCTGGTCAGGTTTCCAATGGGCAGGCCACGCGGCCGGGTCGCAGCCAGCAGATCGTCGCCCGGAAAGTAGGCCATCTCGTACGCCTCGCTAAGCACGCCAACGCCGCTCTCAAGGATGCGGGCGATGAGACGGCGGATCGCGTCGTCGCGGACGCGGCGGTCGAGGAGGCCTTGCAGGCGCGCATGGTCAACCGCCGGGAAGAACTGCACCACGTCGCATTGCAGGACGTAGGGGTAACGCTGCGCCCAACGTTGGCACGTGTCCAGCGCGCGGTGCGTGCCCTTGCCGACCCGGTTGGCATAGCTGTGATGGATGAAGCTGGCCTCGAAGGCCGGCTCGATCACCTGACACAGGGCGTGATGCACGACCCGGTCGCGGAAGGGCGCTGCGCTGATCAAGCGGCGCTTGGGTTCGTGGATGAAGAAGCTCTCGTAAGGACCGGGCTGATAGGTCTCCGCTGCCAGTTCGTCCTGAAGTTGGATCAGGTTATCCTCAAGCCGGAACTCAAAAGCCGCGGCCGGTCGCCGACCGCGTTTACCCCTGGCCGCTTTACGATAGGCGGCGTAGAGGTTGTCCCAGGCGTAGATGTCGCCGTAAGCGCCGATTACCTGTGTGGTCATCTCTCACCCGTGAAAAAATATCGTCGGCCGCCTACCGGCGGCATAAGCATCTGGGGGCCTGCCCCCAGACCCCCCAGACAGAGTTCAGAGGAAACAGAGATCAGAGGCCAGGGGACACGACGACCCGAAACCCGTAGTAGCCGCTGCGGTCGTTCGGGTTGCCGCTGCCGCGAACCGCACAGCGGGCGCCCCTCTCATAGCTGTCGAAGGACCCACCCCGCAACACGCGCGCGCCTTCGGCCTTCAGATCCTCCCGTCCATGATCCGAACTGTAAGGGTACGGTTTATACAAACTGCTCGTCCACTCCCAGACGTTGCCCGACATGTCGGCGCAACCGTAAGGGCTATCGCCGCCTTTACTATACTGCCCCACCGGCGTCGTCCCGCCCGACCCTCCCTCAGCAGTGTTCGCCCGCTTCGCATCCCAGCCGTCCCCCCACGGGTAGATGCGCCCATCCGTGCCGCGTGCGGCTTTCTCCCATTCCGCCTCGGTCGGTAGCCTGTACGCCTTGCCGGCGCGCTCCGCCAACCATGCAGCATAGGCTGTTGCGTCATTCCACGACACGTTCACCACCGGATGATCCACCAACTCGTCCGGTGGGCGGTCGCCGCGCCAGTGGGCGGGCGGCTGATGGCGACGCGCCGTCACAAAGGCGGCGTATTCTGCGTTAGTCACCGGGTAACGCCCAATTTGAAACAGCGCAACTGCAATCGGACCCGCCGGCTGTTCGCGATTGAAATAGCCCTTCTCCTGAAACTCCTTCGCCCAGTCGAAGTGTTTCAGCATGTCCTGGACCTGCTCCTCCGTCGTACCCATCGGGAATGGGCCGTCATCCGGGACCGATACCATTTCCGGCTCGATGGGCAAACGGGACGTGCGCGACACCGCCGGCGCTTCGATCGGGGCGACGCTCTTCGTCAGCATATGGTAAGCCTTGATTTCATCGCGCGTCAAGGTTTCAAAGCAAGCGTCTTCGTCATCGAAAAGCCGCAATAGCTCCTTAAGATTATCCTGACTCTGATACTTCTTCAGTGGCTCCGGCAAGTCGGGTTTTTCATCCCCAGAATCGCCCTCCATCCTTCCGGCTCGGCCTTCCACCCGGAAATATCTCTCCAGATCACCCAGATAGGTGAACTTGTTGCGAAACACGGTCTCATAAAACTCGGGGTGCGCCTCGCGGATGGCAACGACCTTTGCCAGTCGCACCGCCGTGATACCGTGCCCCAGCTTACGGTGTTGCGTGATCTGCCACAGCATCAGATACGTGTAAATGGTGCGCTTGACTTTGCGCGGATTCTCCGACAACCCCAGCGCAAAGACCTGGATGCAGCGCTCGTCCGGAAGTTCCGGCGCGACCAACCGCACAAAAGCCTCCATCTGCGCCTTTTCAATGGGCGGGAGGATAAAAGGAAGTTGGATGATCTTGTCCAGGTATTCGTGCGCCTTCAGCTCACCCCGGTAGCGGGTCTGCACGGCGGCCTCGATCGCATCGCGGTCCAACCCCAGGACGAAAATGCAGCCTTCGGCGTCGAGGAACAACTTGAGCGCCTCCAGCACCTGCACCGCTTTCTCCGGCATGCAGCGGTCGAGGTCGTCCACGAACACTACGAGCTTACGCGCGGGTTGATCCTCACGCCGCAACAGCACATCCACCAACCTGCCGAAGTTGTACTGAAATTGCTCGATGGAGCGAAGCCGCGCCTGATAGTGCACCATTTCCTCGCGACGGAACGCC
>JBBQRS010000143.1:0-10345 GCA_038214535.1 Anaerolineae bacterium | reverse complement strand
TCTTGATCTGGATAGGATGTCTGACGCCTTCATTCTAGCCGCTGTCGCTCTTTTGTTTACATTGAGAATTCCTGCATGCGCTTCGCTTAGTCGCCTCATGTCTTTCCCTTCGTTGTGCCGGCTTTAGCGGTGGGGCTACCTCCCACGGATAAAGCCGTCACTACGAAGGAGAGCGACGCGCAGCTTTCGGATAGACACTTATAAAAAGAGAGAGGCGAAGTTGCCCTTCGCCCCTCTCGGCAGGTTTGCAGCTTACTGCATGTCTGCGATGTTCTCCTCAGCCAGGCTCTGGATGTTGTCCACACAGGTCTTCACATCACTCGAGCCGGTCCAGATGCACTCGATGCCCTTCGCCATGGGATCCCACAGCGCGTTCATGAAGGGGGTGCTCGGCAGGCCCACGCCCAGGGACGCCTGCTTGCCAAACGCATTGATGACGTCAATGCCCATCACCGTCGGATCCGCAACCGCTTCTGCGTTCGTCGGGACCATCTTGTTGGTTTCAGCCAGCTTGATTTGCGAATCCTTGCTGGTGTAGTACTGCATCACGTTGAGCGCTGCCTTGTCCACGCCACGCTTGGTCGCGTTGGTGGTCATCATCAGGCACTTCACGCCCACGAACGGCTTTGACGGCGAATCGGTTCCGGAGAAGGTCGGCAGCGTCGCCAGGCCATAGTTGATGCCCGCGGCGTCCAGGTCGGCGATATACCACGGCCCGTTCATGATGATGGCAGCCTTGCCCTCTTTGAAGAGGGTGTCGGCGATGCCGTAGTCAATCTCGGCCGGCATGACTTCGCGCAGCTTGTTGATGAACTCGCCCGCCGCGTAACCCGCATCGCTGGCGAAGTTGGTGTTGCCTTCCTCGTCAATGATGGTCACACCGGCGCCCTGCCACCAGGGGGCAGAGAAGTACGCGTCGTTCTTGGCGTTGTACACGAAGTAGTAGCTGCCGGGATTAGCCTTGTTCCAGTCAGCCGCCTTCGTCAGCAGGTCATCCGTGCTCGTCGGCAGATCGGCTGCGCTGATCAAGTCCTTGTTGTAGATCATGGTGATCGCTTCCATGGACTCGGGGTAGCACCACGTCTTGCCATTATATTTCATCGCGTTGGCTGCGGTCGGGATGAAGGCTTTGTCGAACGCCGCCATGTCAATGGAGTCATCCAGCGGGAGGATGATGTCCGTCTCGGCGTTGCGGCCGATCTGGTCGTTCACCCAGGCGATGATATCGGGGCCTTCGCCGGCCGGCACTGCGGCCACGACGGCGTTGTTCATGTCAGGCTTCTGCAGCAACTCAAGCTTGACGTTGGGGCACGCCTTCTGGTAGTCGTTGAAGATCGCCTCGATGTTGGTGAAGTAATCGCCCTGCCAGCCGTGCCAGAGCGAGACGGTGGCGTCGCCTTCGGGGCAAGTCCAGGCGCCGGCCATCGGAGCCTCAGGCGCGGCCGCCTCGGTTGCCTCAGGCGCCATGGTCGGTTCCGCAGTCGCTTCCATCGCCTCGGTGGGCGCGGCGGTCGGTTCGGGCATAGCGGTTGCTTCAACGGCCGCGGCAGGTGCAGCCTCGGTTGGTTGAGCGGTCGCAGCCGGTGCGCTGCCGCCGCACGCGGCGAGGACCACCGCAACGACAATCAGCAGAACGGGCATCAAATACCGGTACTTGTGCATTGAGAACCCTCCTTCTTTCTGTCTGTGAACTGAATTTTCATCCGTTTGGGTAGCTTTTGCTCGTGTGGCATATCAAGTTGGCAACCGGCGCGTAATTCGATCGGTTCACCTCCTTTGTGAGCCAATATCGCAGTAGAACAACGGGCCAAATTTCTGGCAATGGCAGCTTGTTCACCTGGGAAGCCGCCCCCTAATCACGCTTGATTACATTATATAGGCCATACGTTCGGCCCCTGCCGTATGTGTGATTACAATGGCCTATTAAAGGATTGTATAAACACGAAGCAAATGCTGTACTTGCTTCGTGTTTCAGCCCTGGGGCGGTTCGGGGGTGGCAAGGGTATTGAACTCCTGCACGCAGCGCATAGCATCCGTTTGCATGGCTTTGGCCGCAGCATCGGGGGTGGTTTCGCCGGTCATCAGGTCCTTCAACGCGGGCGACATCGCGGCCCAGATGCACGGCATGGTCTGCGCAGGGGGCAAGCCTGTCGTATAGAGCAATTGCTGTGCTGCGCCGGCGATCAGTGGGTCGGGGTTGTTGCGGGCGAGGTCCAGAGTCTCCCGGTCGGCGGGCAGGCGGCCCATGCGCGTCAGCCACGCTTCCTGAGCGTGCGCCGAGGTCATGAAGGCTGCAAAACGCAACGCGGCGTCACGCTGTGCGCCCGAGCTTTGCGCGCTAATGAACCAGTTTTTTGTGGCGGCCATGGGGGCAGGGCGCAGCCCCGTGGCCGAAACGACCGGCAGGGCCGCAACGTCGATGTTTAACCCTGAGCCGATGTAACGGTCGAGATTCCAGCGGCCATCCACGATATAGGCCGCCTGGCCCTGTCTGAACAGGTCGAACGCGGCATCATAGTCCGCGGTGTCGGGCGTGACGCGGTGGACGAGCTTGAGGTCCTGGACGAAGCGCAGCGCGTTGACAACCGCCTCGCTTTCGAGCGTCGGTTGGCCCTGGCCGTCTATCGGCCTACCGCCGAAGCCGCCGATCCAGGGGATCGTCCAGTATGGTTCTGTCAGGTTGTACACCAGGCCATACTGCCCGGCTGTCGGATCGGTGAGCGTTTTCATCTGGGCGATCCAGGCGTCGGTGTCCTCGGGGACGGCGGAAACCAGATCGGTGTTGTAGATCAACATCAGATGATCGCCGTAGTTATCCGGCAGACCCCAGACGACGCCATCTACCGTTGAGGTTTCGCGCGCGCCCTCGTGGAAACGGCCCAGCGTTTGGCTGTCGAACAGTTTGGCCGCGGGTTCGATGATACCCAGGGTGACGAACGGTTCGGTAAATTCCCCCGGCGCGCGCACCAGATCGGGGGCTGCGCCGGAAAGCGCCGCTGCGCGAAACAGGAGGCTCAGCTCCTCATAGCGATAATGGGCGCGCTGGACGACGATATCGGGGTTGGCCTGCATGAACTCCGCCGCCAACTCGTCGAGCAGCACGTCGCCGTCGTCCGCTTCCTCTTCCCAGTAGACCAGGGTCGGCGGGCCGGGCGTCGGCGTTTGCGGGATCGGGGTCGCGGTCGGCTGGAGCGTGGCCTGGCCCGCCGCCGCAGTTGAGGTTGCTTCCGCCAGGGGATCGGTCGGCAGAGAAGTGCAGGCAGCCGCCGCGATCAGAAGCCAGGCCGCCAGGATAAGCCATCGTTGCCGCATGAACATGCATCGGCCCTACCGGGCCGCCCTTTCACGTGAGAAGACCGGGACTCGTCGCCGGTCCCCAGCAGTATAGCGCGTTTGTGGGCGTCTTTCAACCCCGGTGGGTGGATTTCGGCCCTGTTCCGACTGGCCGTTCGCTTTGAGTGAATGGTGGACTCGTGGTAAGATGACGTGTCACATGATGCCCACTTTACCGTGCGCTTCGCCGGGTTCAGGAGACAGCAAACTCAAAGCAGGAATACGCATGGCGCGCCAGATCCTCGACGTGACACGGCCCATCTCGAATCATTTGCCCGTATGGCCCGGCGACCCGCCGGTGGTCATCGAGCGCGTCGCGGGTAACCCGGCGGTCAGTCGCATCAGCATGAGCAGCCACGTGGGCACGCATATTGATCCGCCGGCGCACTTCTTGCCCGGCGGTCTGACGGTAGACCGATTGCCGCTCGACCTGCTGATCGGCCCCGCATGGGTGGCGCACCTGCCCGGCCCCGGCCCGATCACCCCGGCGGCGCTTACGGCCGCGGCCATCCCTGCGGGCGTCACGCGGTTACTGATCCGCACGCGTAATTCGGGTGCGCCGGACGCGTCGGTTTTCGACGAGGATTTTGTGGCGCTCGCGCCGGACGCGGCGCGGTGGGCGGTTGCGCGGGGCGTCCGGCTGGTCGGCATTGATGGCCCCGGCATCGGCCCGTTCGCTGAGGAGGCCTCCACTGCGGTGCATCTGGCTCTGCTGGAGGCGGGCGTGATTCCCCTTGAAGGGCTGAATCTGGCCGGGGTCGCGCCTGGCGCGTGTGAATTGATTTGCCTGCCGCTGGCGCTTGCCGGCGGCGACGGCGCGCCCACGCGGGTCTTGTTGACACGCGACGCTTGACCTGTTGGGACAATAACGAGGAAAGGACCTGAGGATGCAATCTGGTGCGAAAGACGTGTCCCCGGAAATCGGGGATGAATTGCGGGGTGTGTTTGCTCCCAATGTCACGCCGCTTGACCCCAATAGCGGCGAGCTGGACCTGGCCTGGATGCCGGCGCATCTGGACTATCTGCGCACGCATGGGTGCGACGGCATTGTGCCTTGCGGCACTAACGGCGAAGCGCCTTCCCTCAGCGTGGCCGAGCGGATGCAGGTGGTGGAAGCGGCCATCGCCGCCGCCAACGGGCTACGCGTGATTCCGGGAACCGGCGCGGCCGCCTTGACGGACGCGATCGTGCTGACCCGTCACGCCTTCGCAGCGGGCGCGGACGCCGTGCTGATCCTGCCGCCATTTTACTTCAAGCGACCCTCTGATGCAGCGTTGGCGGAGTGGTATCAGCGTTTGTTCGATGCCGCCGTGCCGCCGGGCGGGCGGGCGATGTTTTATCACATCCCGCAACTGAGCGCGATCCCGATCACCAACGGCCTGCTGGAGATCCTCTATGCCAGCCACGGTGAACTGATCTACGGTGTGAAAGACTCGACGGGCGACCCGGCCGAGTTGCAACGTTTTCGCACGAACTTCCCGCAACTGGCTTACTTCGTAGGGAGCGACCATCTCGTGGCCCAGGCGTGTCTCGCCGGTGGGGTGGGGTCTATCTCTTCCTCCGCGAACGTCTTCCCTGATCTGGTGCAGGCCGTCCAGCGGGCCGTGCGTGAAGGGCGTGACCCGGCGGAGGCGCAGGCCCGGCTGAGCGCAGCCCGCGCGTCGCTTGATGGCTATCCGATGCATGCGGCCGTCAAGTATGAGGTGCATCTGTGGACCGGACTGCCGTTGATGGCGGTGCGCCCACCCCAGCCGGAGCTTTCCGAAGAAGAAAAAGCAAAGTTGCGCGCCGAATTTTCCGCCGGTCTGCCGGCGTGGCGGCCCGCTGCCGCTTGATGTTTTGCGCCGATTGTCCGTTTGCGCTACGCCATCCTATGTGTGAGGAGCCATCATGACCTTACCCCCTGCAATGCCCCAGTCCTCCGAGTTTTTGACCTGGAAGGACGTGGATCAGTTGATTGACTACCTGCTGCCCCAACTCATCGGGTCTTACGATGCGCTGTTGATGATCACACGCGGGGGCATCGTGCCCGGCGGGCTGATCGCGGAAGCGCTCAATATCCGTTATATCCTCACCGCAGCAATCGAGTTTCCTTCGATTGGTCAGGGGCGTCTGGCGTGGCCGGCGTTCCTCCAATTTCCCGAAGAGAACCTGCTGCGCGGCAAACGCGTCCTCATCGTGGATGACATCTGGGCGCATGGGCGCACGGTGACGACGGTCAAGAGCCGGGTGCTGGGCGCGGGCGGCGCGCCGGAAGCGGCCGTGCTGCATTACAAGCCGGGCAGCAGCCTCTTCCGCGAGGCCGGCCCGAATTACTACGCGGCGATCACCGACCGGTTCGTCGTCTACCCGTGGGAAGTGCAACGCGGGCCGGATAGCTTTCCGGAACGCGACTTGCAGCCGAATTAGTTCAGAAAGTGCCCTCTTCGACTTACTGACCATCACGGGCTGTTCCCCACTGGAACAGAACGCGCCCCCCAGGCGTCTCCCAGCAGAACGATGCTGCGCCGTGACAGGAACAAATCTGGTAAGTCGAAGAGGGCGATAAGCAAAAGCGACTCCTCTCCAACTTCGGGTTCCAACTTTTTCCTCACTTTAGCCAACACGGCCCGGCATGTACTCGCAGCAAAAATTGGATAGGCTATGAAACGGGCCTGCTCAGGGTTATTCGTTCAGCTTGTTCACGATGTGAGAGTGTTCGGGATGCCAGCCAGGTAAGTAAGTTCCGAGTAAGGAGAAGAATAAACGATGTTTAGCCGTAATGTTCGTATGGTTGCTGTAGTGATCGCAGTCGCGCTGCTGGCCGGCGTTGCCTCGATGGGGCGCGCGCCCGGTGTGGTTGCCGCGCAGGAGGCTCCGGCCGCGGCCACCAACCGCACGATCACTGTGGTCGGGCGGGGAGAGGTGAAAGCTGCGCCGGATATCGCACGGGTCAACCTGGGTGTCGAAGTGACCGCCCCCACCGTAACGGCCGCGATGGATGATGGCGAGCAGCGTATGAAGGACGTGCTGGCCGCCCTCAAAGCCGCCGGTATTGCCGCCAAAGATATCCAGACCAGCAACTTCTCGATCAACTTCGAACGGCAAAACCCCGAGCCGCGCGTTGAGAGCGCGCCTGGGGTTACAAATACCGTCGAAGGTGTGTACCGGGTGAATAACATGGTGCAGGTGACGCTGCGCGACATGACCGCGGTCGGCGACGTAATTGACGCTGCCGCCAAGTCGGGCGCGAACAACGTCTGGGGCGTCTCATTCGAACTGGAAAACACCGACAAGTTGGAGGCTCAGGCGCGTGAAGCCGCCGTGACCAATGCCCGCGCCCGGGCCGAGAGCCTGGCCGAGTTGAACGGCGTGAAAGTTGGTGAGGTCATTGCGATCAGCGAGGTGATCGGCGCGTCACCGGCGCCGATGTTCGACGAGGCAGCCCGTGCGATGGGCGGCGGCGGCGTCTCGGTGGAGCCGGGCGAAGTCTCCTTCTCAACGCAACTTCAGATCGTGTACGGCATTCAGTAAAAAACCTACCACGGAATACGCGGAAGGCACGGAAAGATACCGTGTCTTCCGTGAGTCGCTGAGCCGGCATGTCCGATGCACGATCATGGACATGCCGGTTTGGTTTCCCTTCGTAGCCAGATCGGCCACTTCGTAGTGACGGCTTCAGCCGTTGGGGGAGCAGTACAATGGCTGAAGCCGTCACTACGAAGGCGTGCGACGCGCAATTTTCGGATAGATACCTGGCGATATCCGTCTATCTGCATGATCTGGTATACTTGGGCGGATGCGGGTTGATCCTGGAGGGTGCGGATATGCAGGTACGGGCCTATGTGACGCTGCGCGACTTGTTGGGCAAAAGTCGTTTTGACTGGACGCCCCCCGCCGGGGCGACGGTCAGGGATGTGCTGGCCTGGCTGGCCGCCGATTGCCCCGAGTTTGGCCGGAAGCTGTGGGACGATACCGGTAAGCTCACGGGTTACGTGCAGGTGTTCGTCAATGGCCGGGCGGTGCAATATCTCGATGGGCTCGATACGCCGGTCGCCGACTCCGACAAGATCAGTCTTTTTCCGCCGGTCGCTGGTGGCGCATCAGAATGAAAATCTATCCGAATACTCCCAAATCATCGTGTCTTTCTCTTCGTAGCCTGACCGGTCCCTTTGTAGTGACGGCTTTAGCCGTTGGGGAGCACGACAACGGCTAAAGCCGTCACTACGAAGGGGCGGCGCGCAGTCTTCGGATAGACACTAAATTGTAGCAGTAATTGTCGTTTGAGAGAGGGATTTGTGGCAAAAAAGAAAACACAGCGCCGTGACTGGCGCATGACGATTTTCGTCGGATTGTCTATCTTGCTGGTGCTGAGCATGGTGCTGGCGTTCATCATCCCGGCGCTCAACTTCTGAGCCGCGCGTGAGCGAGGCCGATGCGCCGCTCGCAGGGAAGGAGACGGCTGCCCGACAGCCGTCAGGCGTCCTTCTCGCGACGTTGGCCGTCTGTCTCTTCTCGACCAGCCCGGTGCTGGTGGCCTGGGGCGCGCCGCTCAATGCGTTCGAGATGACCGCCGGGCGGCTGACCGTGGGCGCGCTGGCCGTGTGGGGCATGGCGCGGGTCGCCGGTCAACCGCTGTTGCCCCGGCGCGCGGACGGGCTGCGCTTTGCCGGGTTTGGCCTGGCGGCCGCCCTGCACTTTCTGGGTTATATTGCGTCGCTCAATTTCACGACCATCGCGCAGTCGCTGGCGCTGGTCTACACGGCCCCGATCTTCGTCACGATCTTCTCGGCTCTCTTCCTGCAAGAACCGATTGCCCCGCGCAAATGGTTCGGCGCGATCATTACGGTGATTGGGATCGCCGTGATGGTGGGGCTTGAAACGCAGTTGACCGACAGAATGTTGTTCGGTGATGCCCTGGCCCTGGTCTCGGCGATCACGTTCGGGCTCTATTCGGTGGCGGGCAGGTCGCAGCGAGAGCGCTATGGGCTGTTCACGTATGCGGGGACGGTGTATGCGTTGGCGGCGCTATGGGTCATGCCGGCCGCGCTGTTGCGCTTCACACCGTCGGGCTATACGGCGCGTTCCGTGGCGGCCGTTGTGGCGTCGGGTCTGTTGCCTATGGCGATAGGGCACACACTGTACAACGCGGCGCTGCGGCGCACCCATGCGACCACCGTGAACCTGATTGCAACGCAAGAGGTGACGGGTGGGGTGCTACTGGGGTGGCTGTTATTGAGTCAAGCGCCGCAACCCAACGAGATCGTCGGCATTGCGGTGGCGCTGATCGGGATTGTGATCGTCTTGCGGTGAAGTGAGTATGGATGGCAAAGCCTGTAGATTGTCCTTATTATTTCTCTGATTACTATCGGGGGCGTGAAACCGAGAAATGCCGGCTACTGGAGCGTAACCGGGAGAACCGGCGGCCCTGGAAACGCGCCCTGTGCAATACGTGTCGCGTCCCCGGCATCCTGCGGCGCTCGACGTGCCGCCACCTGGCGCTGGAGGCTTCGGTCGAGCGCAAATTTGGGCTACTGGATCGGGTGCAGGTTTATGCGATCTGCACCGAGCACGTTCAGGAGTTGACCGACCCGCTGCGCTGCCCGGCGTGCGAGGCGGAGGCAAACTCCGCGAGGTAGGCTTCCAGCCGGCCCAGCGCCGCCGCAAAACCGGCGCGGCCCAGCCCCACGCGGAAATGCGGGCCGGGATAAGCGAAGGCTTGCGCCGGCACGATCATCAGGCTCGCATCGCGCAGCGCTCCCCGGCAGAACTCTTCCACGTCCATTTCCGGATACACCCACTTCGGGAACGCGACCGATCCGGCCAACGGGGGCAGCCACTCGAAGAACGTCCGCCGTTGGGCGAAATACGCGGTCGCCACGCGCAGATTATCCCGTACCAGCTCCATGCTTTGTTGGATGATCGTCGCGCGGGCGCGCAGGGCGATGATCGCCAGGACCTCCGAAGGCGCGCTGTTGCAGATAGTGGTGTAATCATGCCAGCCGGCGAATTGCGCCATCAACGCCTTATCGTGCGTCGCCAGCCAACCGATGCGCAAGCCGGGGAGGCCGTAGGCTTTGGACATGCCGGAGAGGGTGACGCCCCGCTCGTAAAGGTCGCAGATCGAGGGCAGCCGCCGCGCCGGTTCCAGCTCGAGCATCCGGTACATCTCATCCGAGAAGATGTACGCGCCGCATTCCCGCGCTTTCGCGACGATGTGGGTGAGATCCGCGTGCGGGATGAGATGCCCGGTTGGGTTGTGGGGGAAGTTAATCACGATGAGTTTCGTGTCGGGCGTCAGGTGGGCGTCGAGGAAGGCTGGGTCGAGGAACCAGCCGTCGCCTCGTTGCTCCAGCGGCCAGCGCGTGACCCGGCAGCCCAGCCCTTCGGCAATGGCGTAGAGCGACTGGTACGCGGGGTAGGCGACGATCACGTGATCGCCCGCGCGCAGCAGGGCGTTCATGGCGATGAAGATCGCCTCTTCCGGCGCGGCGACCAGCACATCCCCGGCCTGCACCGTTTCATACAGACTTGCGATCTCCGTCCGCAGCGTCGCGTCCCCCTGCGACTCGGTGTAGCCGAGACTCAACGTCTCCCACATCCGGCGCGTCTCTTCATCTGCCAGCGCCAGCAGTTCGGGCAACGCCAGCGATTCGCAGTCGGACGCGCTCAACAGGTGTTCGACGTTGAACTCGTACTCTGCGAAGTATCGCTCCAATTCAAACGGCTGAATTTGCATGACGGCACTCCGACGCCCACGAGGGGCTAAACTACGCAACTCCGGATGGGTTCCGACGCCCACGAGGCGCTAAACTGCGCAACTCCGGATGGGTTCTTATTGTCCGGCTGCCTCCGCGATCAACTTCTGGAAGTTACTGAACGGTTGTGCGCCTGCAATCAGGCGCGGTTCCGGCTGAGCGGGGCCGCTGATCTTGAAGCTGGGGCGCTGCCGGATGCCTTCGGCGCGGCGCGCCTGGTCTTGCGCGACGATCTGGTCCGTGTAGCGGTTTTGATTCATACACGCCGCGAAGGG
>JBBQRS010000142.1:0-10349 GCA_038214535.1 Anaerolineae bacterium | reverse complement strand
CCCCCACCCGTGTTGGCGCTGGGGGCGCGGGGGTGTGGGGTTATTTATTTTTTTTTTTGCCGGCCCTCCCCGCTCATCCGCGTGACTCGCCTCCCCCTCCTCCGCCCCTCCGCTCCTCCCCTTGCCTACCTGTCTACTTGTTTCCTTGTCTAATTGTCGAGCCGGTCACTGTGCGCCGGCGGCAACCGTGATATGCTCATCCGCAAACACAGACAGGAGAGTGACATGGCATGGAATGACCTCACCCCCGAAGAAGCCCGCGTCATCATCCACCACGGGACGGAGCGGCCCTTCACCGGGGAATACGACGACTTCTACCGACCGGGGACATACATCTGCCGGCGTTGCAACACCCCGCTATTCTCCGCGCAGAGCAAGTTCGATGCGGGCTGCGGCTGGCCGGCGTTCGACGATAGCTATCCGGGGGCAATCCGGCTCTTGCGCGACCCCGATGGACGGCGCACGGAAATCCGCTGCGCCCACTGCGACGGCCACCTGGGGCATGAGTTCGTGGGCGAACGGCTGACCGCAAAGAACACGCGCGAGTGCGTCAACTCGCTGTCCATCCGCTTCGTGCCGGAGGGGCAGCCCTTGCCCGCGCCGCTCGCGCCATAGGGCTACGGCGCGCGCCGGGCAGATCGCGCGTGCCGGCGGCAGGGAAGATTCACCACCAGGACACCAAGTGCTCCAAGAAGGAAATTCACCACGAAGTAACGAAGAAGAGGAAGTAGACAAGGAGACAAGGGAAACAAGGAGAAGTGCCCCCTCACCCCGGCCCTCTCCCTTTGGGAGAGGGAGCGCACGGGTCTGGTTCCCTCTCCCAAAGGGAGAGGGTTAGGGTGAGGGAGAATCGCCTTTTTCCTCTGCCCCTCCACCCCCTGATGTCCTACTTGTTTCCCCCTGCGTCATGGTAAAATAGCACCGCCGATGCCTGCCTCATGATAGGAGCGTCTCTGTGAAATACCCCGCCGTTCGATCCACGCTGCTGCGCGGCGCGTTGCTGATCGTCATCCTGTGCGCCGCGGTGGGCGCGCCGGCTGCCCTCGCGGCCCCGCGCGGCGATGGCCCCGTGACTATCGCGGATACCTACTACTACCGCTACCAGGGCTCGTGGGATTCCGGCGCATGCAAGACCGCCGACTGCGGCCCCGCCGTCTTCGCAGCCGCCATCGGCTATGCGAAGGACACCTGGATCGCGATCTCGGACGTGCGGGCCTATCTCAGCGGGAAGTCATGCCGGGGGACGGACTACAACGACGCGTATCGCGCGCTCGATCACTGGGACGTGGACTACAAGACCACAACCACAATGCTGGACCTCAAGGCGGCGGTCGCCACGCGCGACCACCCGGTGCTCGCGATCCTCTACATGGGCTACATCGGCAAGGGCGCGGATTACCTCACGCCCGCGGCCGCCCCGGCGCAGCGCTACGGCCGGTTCCACGACTACACCTCCGGCCACTTCGTCGTGGTCAAGGGCATCAGCGCGGACGGGAAATGGGTCATCATGGATGATCCGTACGTCTTTGACGGCAGCGCGTGGGGTTTTTATAAAGGCGGCGGCCCCAAAGGCCACAACCGCTACATCAAGTACGCCGAATTCGAGAAGGCCTTCCGCTACTTCGGCTTCAAGGGCATCGAGATCCTCCCGGATTAGGGAAACAAGTAGGTAGGGAGCGGAGGAGCGGAGGAGCAGAGGAGCGGAGGAGCAGAGGAGCAGAGGAGCAGAGGAGTGAGCATCCTCAGATGCGAACGGGCCGACGCGGAGAACGCGGAGGATTTCCTTCTTCTCCGCGTCCTCCGCGTCTCCGCGTGCGCATCCAGGTTGAGTTCTCCTCCGCTCCTCTGCTCCTCCGCCCCCTTGGTGTCCTTCGTGTCTTGGTGGTAAACTTACGCTATGCTACCCATCGACCGCAACACCCTGTTCTACGGCGATAACCTGCCCATCCTGCGCGAGCACATTGACGACGCCAGCATAGACCTGGTCTACCTCGACCCGCCGTTCAACTCGAACCGGTCGTATAACGTGCTCTTCCGCGACGAGAGCGGGCGCGAGTCGGAGGCGCAGATCACCGCCTTCGACGACACGTGGCACTGGGGGCCGGACGCCGAGACCACCTATCAGGGGTTGGTATTTCACGGCGACACGAAGGTCAGTGATATGATGAGCGCGCTGCGCGGGTTCCTGGGGACGAACCAGATGATGGCCTATCTGGTGAACATGGCGGCCCGCCTCGTCGAGCTGCACCGCGTCCTCAAGCCCACCGGCAGCCTCTACCTTCACTGCGACCCCACCGCCAGCCACTACCTGAAGATCGTGCTGGACGCGATTTTTGGAGTCCAAAACTTCGTGAATGAAGTTATCTGGCAGCGTTCAAGTGCCCACAGCGATACGCGCCAGGGCATGAATCGTCTGGGTAAGATTCATGATGTTGTCTTGATGTATGGCAAGACAGAAAATCGCATCTGGAACGCCGGCTATGTACCCTATTCGGCTACATACTTGGAGACAGAGTACCGACACGTTAGTTCTGATGGTCGGCGCTATAAAGAAGCTGATCTGACAGCTGCAAAACCAGGAGGAGATACCTCGTATCCCTGGCTCGTGAAACGACGTATTGGAAAGGGCGTTCGGTGGGAAGCCGATTTGAGCGAAGAATATCTTTCGCCGCTCGAAGGTTGGGAGTATCGAAGCGTCATTCCATACAAAGGACGATATTGGGCGTTCTCAAAAGGCAATTTGACCGATTTCGCTAAACAAGGCCGTTTGGTGCATCGCGAGACAGGTGCGCCGCGCCTCATGTTGTTTGCGGACGAAATGCCTGGCGTTCCATTACAGGACATCTGGGATGACATCCCTCCAATTAGCGCGCAAGCCGCCGAACGCCTCGGCTACCCCACGCAGAAGCCGGTCGCGCTGCTGGAACGCATCATCGCGGCATCCAGCAACCCCGGCGATGTGGTGCTCGACCCGTTCTGCGGCTGCGGCACTACGGTCGCCGCCGCGCAGCAGTTGGGCCGCCGCTGGATCGGCATTGACATCACGCACCTCTCCATCTCGCTGATGAAGAACCGTCTCAAGGCCGCCTACGCGCTGGAGCCGAAGAAGGACTACGACGTGAAGGGCGAGCCGCAGGACCTCGCGGCCGCGCGCCAGCTCGCCAGCGTAGACAACGAACGCTACCAGTTCCAGTGGTGGGCGCTCTCGCTGATCGAGGCGCGGCCGGTGGGCGGCGACGGCGGCAAGACGGGGAAGAAGGGGGCCGATCAGGGGATTGACGGCGTGATCCTCTTCATGGACGACAGCACCGGCAAGGCGAAGCGCGCCGCGGTGCAGGTCAAGAGCGGGCACGTCAAGGCGGGTGACATCCGCGATCTGCGCGGCGTCCTCGCCCGCGACGAGGTGGCCCTGGGCCTCTTCATCACGCTGGAGAACCCCTCGAAGGAGATGCTCGCCGAAGCCGCCGCCGCGGGCGTCTATCACTCCCCCGGCTGGAACCGCGACTATCCCCGGCTGCAAATCCTCACCGTGGCCGACCTGCTCAACGGCGCGGAGCCGAAGATGCCCCCCACCGCCGTCACCTTCAAGCAAGCGCAAAAGTCCGGTCCCGCGGATGCGGGCCAGGGCTTTCTGCCTCTGGGGGAGTAAAAACGTGAAACGTGGGGCGTGAAGACGTGATACGTGTCCCTGTGCATATTCGTTTGTGTTACGGGCGATCTTGGGGCACAATCCGGCTATGACAGATTTGGAGACGAGATGATCAGCCAGAACGCGATTGACGGGGCCGTGCAACGAATTGTTGGGGCGTCGCGCCCGAGCAAGGTGATCCTGTTCGGCTCATATGCGCGCGGCGACGCATCACCGGACTCTGATCTGGACTTCATGGTGATCTTTCCGGGCAACCCCGACAAATATGCGGAAAGCGTCCGGCTGCGCCGCGCCATCGGCCAGATCGGCGCGGGCGTAGATGTGCTGGTCTTCTCGGAAGCCGAGGCCCGACGCCGCGGGGAAGTCCCCGGCACCGTCATCTACTGGGCCAACCGCGAGGGGAAAGTGCTGTATGAAGCCGCACCTTGAGGAAGCCGCCTTGATGCTGCGCATGGCAGACAGGGACATTGCGGCTTTCACAGTGCTCCGTCAGGCCGCTGGGATACACCCCTCGATCATCTGTTTTCACGCGCAACAGGCTATTGAGAAGTGCTTCAAGGCCGTCCTGTTTTATCATCGGATCGAGTTTGGCCGCACGCACGACCTTGTGCTCCTCCGAGCTATCCTCGACCAACATCAGATCGCGTCATCACTATCAGCCGATCAACTCGCCTCCCTGAGCCCGTGCGCCGTCATGTTGCGTTATGATGAGATCGAGGTCGAGGCGACAATGCTTGATCCACAGGACTTAGAGGAAATGGTCGTCGCTGCCCGGCGCTGGGCCGGTGACTGTCTGAAAGACGCAGTTGGTTAACCCCGGCTGCAAATCCTCACCGTGGCCGACCTGCTCAACGGCGCGGAGCCGAAGATGCCCCCCACCGCCGTCACCTTCAAGCAAGCGCAAAAGTCCGGCCCCGCGGATGCGGGCCAACATCTGCTACCATTGGGAGAATGAACGAGCACCTTGGGCAACCGAAGAGACTCGATGCCCCCAATCATGCGAGGTCTCTCAGAAACGCTACCGATCACCCAATCAATTGCACCGTTGCACACAAGTGTCCCATAGGGTATAATGCAAGCAGATTGCAAATGTGTCCAATTTGGAGTTGGATATGGAGAGTAACTAGACATGACCACAAAGCCAAGACGTAACTCACCATCGCTGCGAGTTGCAACGTCACCTAGGGTGGAGCAAACACTCGAAAATCAGTTGAAAGAGCCGCCCGCGAATCCGCAAGAGGCACTACTCCTCATTCAGGCCATCCAATCTATGCGTCAAGCGCCGTTGATCACCTTCGTCACGGCTCCAGATGTAACGCTGCGGCGCGATGTCATTGAGCAAGTGTATGAGCAGATGCGCCACATCGGTCACGTTCCCCAGCTAGACATATTCCTCCATAGCCGTGGCGGTCAAACTGAAGTCCCCTGGCGCCTAATTACCCTTTTTCGGGACTTTGCTGACCGGTTTACTGTCCTCATTCCGGGTATCGCTCACAGTGCGGCGACGCACCTAGCTATGGGTGCAAATGAAATTATTATGGGCCCTTTCTCTGAACTCAGTCCCGTGGATCCAGCCCGCGCCCATCCACTCTTGCCCGGAAAAGCCGAAGGCGAGGAACCGCTCACTGTTTCAGTTCAGGATTTGCAGAGATGTATAGCCTTTGTAAAAGAAGAAATCGGGCCATCATCTCCAGAGGCTTTGGCGCAGGTGATATCTGTGCTATTCGACAAAGTCCATCCGCTGGCAATTGGTGCTATTCAGCAGTCCAATGATCTTGCGCGACTAATTTCGAGAAAAGCTCTCAGTACTCACATGGATCCCAACCAAGACGAAGATCGGATCGCGCGAATAGTCGCAGCTTTCTCGGACGAATTCTTTTCGCATGGCTATCCGATTGGCTGGAAAGAGGCACAAGCAGTTGGATTGAAAGTCGTGCTCGCTCCAGAAGAACTGTGGGAAGCTATGTGGCAACTGTACAAACACTATAAAGGTTACTTCAGCTTAGCACGTGTACTAGAACCAGGACGGCTAGCGGCTCGCCCCATCGCCTGGATAGATAGCACGTATCAGCGTCGCATACTTGAAGAAGTGCGCCCAATTCAAGATGACTCACGCCCGGAACGTATCTCGCCACCAATGGCACGTTGGATCGAAACCCAGTGGGAATCAAACGAGCCTGAAACAGGTGAGCATCTGTAATGCCCTTTCCGGTTAACGTACTGCCACGCAGTTACATATTTGAGCGCCTTCCCCGGTGGGCCGATGTCTACTGGTATGATTTTGGCATACCACGCGCCCAGCAACACACTATGGCTGACCCGCATTTGGCTATTGTCGTGAGTGATCCAGCAATAACACTCCGAGGTACTGTATTGGTTGTGCCACTTTCGGGCGCAGAGCATAGACGGCAAGGTTACGAGTTTCACGTGCCAATCACGCGAGCCGAAGTTCCAAGGCTCGACAAGGATTCAATTGCCCAGGTGGATCAGATCTATTGCATTCCAACGCGCCCCGGGTTACCTGATCAATACTACCTGACGCACTTGGAGAGGACTATCATGAAGCGGGTGTATGAAGCGATGTTGCGAGCTTTAGGGGTAAATTACCTAATCAAGAGTGGGTCAAGTTAAGACGAGCCACCATTCATAACTCGTCGCATTCGGTGCGCAAGCGCAATGTCTTCTTGACTTTGCTCCGCTTCACCTGCAAGAAGTGCCAAGTGTGTCGCTGAGAGTGGGCGACTCAGGACAGCCCCGAAAGCCTCGGCAACCTCTGACACAATGCTTGAGGCATCAGTTCGAATCGTGTATCCAAAGTGCGTGATGAACAGGGGAACCCGCGTGACAACTGACACTTCCGTGTACAACCCACTTGCCAGCGTTTCGTCACGTCCACTGAATTCGTTCTTATGAGCCATCACCACACCTCCCAGACGTGTTGTAACTTGACAAAAGCGTCGCTTCTGTTTGCATCCTACTGAGATTGTAACGGAATGCCAACGAGAAGTCAATACGTTTAATTCCAATTCAAACGCAAGTCGTAATTGTGCTCTTCACGTGCAATGTCTTGCTCTTGATGAGTTCACTTACGCCAATAACCTGCGGGATAATCTATCCGTTATGGGATGAGCCTGATCCTGTGTGGATGCGGCATTATCATTTCCCCAGCCGCGCGGCGATTTCGTCCAGACGCGACTCCAGGCGGCGCTGGCCCGCCTCCAGCGCGTCGAGGCGCAGCATGATCGCGCGGTAGCCGTTGGTCAGCGCGGGGGTCAGGGTGATGCCCACCGCGGTGAGCGGGTGCTGCGCGGCCGCGCTATCCAGCGCCACCTCGTGCGCCGTGCCCACGTCGGCCCCCGCCGCCAGCGCGCGGATCAGCTCGATGTTATACGTGGCCGCCGCGCGGTCGTCGGCCCGCAACGGGAAGCCCACCGCGTTCACGCCCGCCTTGCTCACCGCCCCGGCGATGCTGCTCAGATGCACGTCCGTCACCGCCGAGCCGCACGCCGCCGCCACCAGCAGCCGCGGCGCGGCGCACTTCGCCTGCGTCGCCAGCCACTTCCCGTTCACGCACGTCCCATCAGCGAGCAGCAGCCCCGCCTCCGTGCCGTGCCCCGACCAGATCACCACGTCCGCGGGGTCGTGCAGCCCGCGCGCGGCGCGCGCCCGCGTCACGTCCGCCCCGCCGACAACGCGCAGCGTCACCCCCGCCATCTCCGCAATCGCCCCGATCTCCTCCAGCCACGCCAGCGGCTGCTGCCCCGCGCAAAATGGCGCAATCACCGTCACCCGCAGGTCTTCCATGCCTCACTCCTTGCTACCACGAAGAAGCGAAGGGGAGGAAAGAAGTAGACAAGTAGACAAGTAGACAAGTACACAAGTACACAAGGAAACAAGGAGCTTCCCTTATTTACTTGCTTCCTTGTCTCCTTGTCTCCTTCCTTCGTTTCTTCGTTCCTTCGTGGTGGCATCTCACCCGATCAGCCCGTGGGCGCGGAGGGCGATGAGGATCGCGTTGATGGCGGCGCGGGCCGCGGCGTCTTCCGCGCTGCCGGTGGCGGTCAGGCTCGCGATGGCCCCCTGCTGCGCGCCCAGTACCTGCACCCCGCCGACCTGCACCCCGCCCTCCGGCGTCACCGCGAACACCGGATCGCCCGCGTCGTCCACCGCCTCGATCAGCGCCGCGCTCTGCCCGTCCTCGCACGCCGCCACGCGGAGCTGCACCCGGTCGGCCGCGCCGCCCAGGTTGACCGCCGCCGTCGTGGCGACCTCGCCCGCGCTGCTCACCGTCAGCCCGCAGATGGATCCGCCCGCCTCCCCATAGGCCCGGTCGTGCGCGTAGAGCGCGATCGCCGCGATGTGGCCCGCGCCCGTGCTGCGCGGATACGCGTGCAGCAGCGCCGCCGTGCCGCCCGCGCCGTTGTTGTTCGCGGTGAGGAACGCGCCCACGTCGCCCGCGCCGTCCAGCCAGCGCAGCGCGCCCGACTCGAGCCACGCGCCTTGCAACAGCGTCACGCCCTCGCCGTAGTCCTCGGGCGATTCGTCAATAATCTGCACGTAACCATTCCGCGTGCGGATGCTCCCGGCGATCTCCAGCCGCGCGCCCGTCCACTTGAGGTAGTGCGCGGCGTCCCCCACGTTCAGCCGGGCCACGCCATCGGCCCCGACCCCCAGCCAGAACCCCGCGTGCGCGTCATCGGCATACCCCGTCTTCCCCGCGCGGATCACCCCGCCCGGCACAACCTCCAGCACGGCGCGGATCACCTGGTAGACCACGGTCGCCGCGCGCTCCTCCACCGTCCCCCACCCACGTTTTTGCCAACTCACATAACCCTCCCCCCGTTCGTAGTAGTACGCCCACCCGGAGATGAATCTCCGGGCTAACCAACAGCGCCGGATCAATCCGGCTGGACGGATCGCATGGTTAAAGGCGCGTGCTGCGACCTTCGCGCCGCTTCGCGTCTTCGTGTTCCAAATCCCCCACACCCCGGCCCTCTCCCAGAGGGAGAGGGAGAAAGGCGCGCCATTCCTCCTCCGCAATCCACGCCGCAAAGCGCACCCCGCGCGCCTCCGCCCGATCGGCTGCCGTCAGCGGCGGCGGCCACGGCCCATCCTCCAGCCCCCGCGCCAGCCGCTCCTCCTCCTCCGACAGCGGCGCCATCGCCCGCATCGCCTGCTCGATATCCATCGTCGTCCTCCCTCACCCCAACCCTCTCCCAGCGGGAGAGGGAGTCAAACAACAAGCCATCGGCTATCAGCTATCAGCCATCCGCCAACTCACCACCACCGACTCGCCCGCCGAGAGCCAGCGCAGCCGGTCAATCACCTCGCGATAGCGGTTCCACGCGCGGCGGGCGTTCTCGCCCAGTTGCGCCAGCGCCACCGACACCAGTTCCACCGTGGCGGCCTGCCCCGTCTCCCGCTCCCAATGCGCGCGGAACTCGACGAACGCCACCAGCACCTCCAGGTGCGCGGCGGGCACGTCCACCGGCGCGTCGTCATCCCCCACCGTGGGCAGATCCCGCGTCGTCAGATAGGTCAGCGCCAGCGACTGGCCCTCCGCCGGAGTCTCCGCCAGCAGCAGCCGCCCCGCGCGTATCGCGTAGACCGGCCCGCCCGCGCGGAACAGCAGATCGCGCGGCCAGGCCTGCACCAGATAGCGCGCCGGCTCCTGCCCCGCGGGGAACTCCACGCCGACCACCCCCAGGCACTCGGCGGGCAGGTCTACCTCGCGCAGCCCCGCCGTCAGCGCGATCTCCTGCACCATCGTGCGCGGAAACTCCGCCGCGTAGAAGCGCACCGCCTCCCCGATCCAGCCGTCCAGCGTCGCGTCCGGCCAGGCCGTCTCGTCCGCCAGCGTCAACCGCATCACCGCCCGCACCTCTCCCAACGTCATCATCGTTAACCTCCCCCGTTCGTAGTGCGCAGTTCTCTGCGCTGCGCCGCCCCATCCGCGGAGTTCGCATCCTCAGATGCGAACTCCGCGGCGGAAGAAAGATCCGCGCTCGTCCGCGTCCTATCGCGCCCATGTGCGCGCCGCCGCGCTCCCTCACCCCAACCCTCTCCCACGGGGAGAGGGAGCCTGCTCCTCCGCTCCTCACGCCCGCACCTGGGTCAACACCTGGGCCAGCAGTTTGGGCGCGCCCACGGCGTTGGGATGCACGCCGTCGCTGGTGTCGGTGGCGGGATCAAGCCAGCCGTCGGTAGCCACGTCGGTAGCCACGTAGGTCACGCCGGCTGTGGCGCATGCGGAAGCAATCAGCGGGTTGTTGGCGACGCGCCGGGCGTTCTGACTGCTGGTGGGCGTGATGCCGAGAGCGATGACGTTGGCTGCGCCGTACGCGGCGACCAGGGTCTGCAAACCGGCGAGATAGGCCGCCTCGAGGCCCGCGGTGCTGGTGTCGTTGATGCCCAACAAGACGACTACCCTGGCGAGGTTCTGGCCGGCGAGCGCGGTGCATTGTGCGCCCATGTGGGTGACGATGTTGGCGCCGGAGACGGCGGCCGAGACGATCTGCGTGGCATAGTCGCGTTCGAGCAGGCGCGTCCAGTAATAATCGCCGTCGCGCACGGTGGAGATGCTGTCGCCGACGATGCCGATGCGCGGCTGGTCGGTGAGGGCGCGGAAGTGGACGTTGTCGAAGGACGTGTTCTCGGTGGTGGCGAAGAGGCCGTGATACTCGCCCATGCCGGCGACTTC
>JBBQRS010000141.1:0-10475 GCA_038214535.1 Anaerolineae bacterium | reverse complement strand
ACGACGAAGTCATTGCCGACGAAGGCCTTGAGTGGCGCGCTGATCGAGGTGCTGCTGTTTCCCTCGACGCGCTTGTACGCCACGCTGCCGCCGTGGGTGATCAGCAGTGCCAGGGTTGGGGAGTCCCATTCGCCGGCGTAGGCGGCCTTGTCGGGTGGGAGGGGTTTGGCGCAGGCCGCCAGTAACAGGCAGAAGGTCGCGAGGGCGATGATGGGCTTGCGCATGGTCTTCCCTGTTTGGTGGTTTGGGTGGGGTTGGGTGCGCCGCCACCATCTGCCATTTTTACAATGGTTTGGTGCGCGCGGGTAGTGGTGTTGGTTCGTTCTGGCGTGTGTGGTGAATGCTTTGAAGCAAGGGCTATAGAGCAAGAGCTTTCGTGCGCCCTCGGCGCGCGAGGTACTTCTCTTTTGCTTGTCCAAAAGAGAAGTACCCAAGAGAAAACGACACCCCACTTGGCGCTTGCCGGGCATCCTGCCCGGCAAGTCCGTGAGCCGGCGCCGGGCTTTTCGACAGGGCATCGGGCAACCGCTCCTGCGTTGCCTCAACTCCGGCATCCATGCCGTCGCCTGCCCTGGCGAAAAGGAGCCGACATCCCTGTCGACTCCCGCTACGCGGCCTGTCGTCCCCGCCTCACCGCCGCATAGGGGCCCCGGGTAGAGCAGCGCGCCATCCTGGCGCGCACTCGGTGCGCCACCGCTGCGTGGTGGCGAAAGCCGCAGAGCCAAGAGCAAGAAAGTCCCGATGCGAGCGGGACGTTTCAATGCTGCGAATGTCTCAGTTCGGTCAAGATCTACCGTTCCTATGGAGACAATTTCAAGTCACAGCCATCTTGGAAATGCCCGTATTTACGGGGCGATTCATTCTCCTTCTAGCGGATGCGTTCAGTGGCGATCCTGCAAAAAAACCTCATTGATGGTGCCTCCTAGCGATATCGCTTTGCGTTTGGCCTCATCAGGCAAGATCCTTGTCGCCTCGTCGTAGTCATCCAGTTCGATCTCCGGGCAGTCGGGCACAACTCGGAGAATGCGATCTGCACCGATGAGCAACGAGGCTTGGCCTTGGACGTTCTGCGACTGCAGATGCATGGCTGCCGAGATGACTTTTCGCCATGCCAGCAGTCCACCGGTCATCTGCTTTTCTGTGACCGTGAAAGGCGACTCGCCGCACGAGATACTCAAGATGCGCACGTTGCCTCGGTCCACGTCGAAGCTGGTCAGGACGTCGGTCAGTCCGACCATGATGGGGTCATTGGCCCACAGCCCACCGTCGAGAAAGCGGTAGCCGCCGTCATCCAGAGGCTTGAAGTAGGTCGGGGCGGCCGAAGTGGACAGCGCCACCTTGACCATCTGCTCCTGTCCGTCTTTCTTGAAGTCAGGATGGTGCGGGGTCTTGAAGACGTAGACCTCACCGTAGCGGCCGTCACATGAGGGGATGCACAAGGGAACCTTCGCGTCGCGGTAGAGGTGATCCTTGAACGTCTCTTCGAGCACGCTTCGAAGACCTTTTCGCTCATATTGATAGCGGAAGATGTTGCGCCCCTGGCGGAGCCACCTGCCGAATCTAGATTTCGGGGAGGGCGGGAATATCTCCTGCCCCCGTTCCGCATACAGCGCTGCCATATCTCTCGCAGGCAGTCCCAGGGACAGACCCAGAGCAATTATGCCGCCTGTAGAAGTGCCGGTGATGAGGTCAAAGTACTCGTGGATTCGCTTGCCGATAGGCAGAAGTTGCTCTTCAAGTTCGGCGAGTAGGGTGGCTGTGAAAACGCCGCGTATACCGCCGCCGTCAAGGCTGAGAATGCGAAGTTCTCGAGCTTCGGGCCAAGGCCTTGGTACACGCCGTTGACGCAGCGCCCCCGCAGATCGGCGTTCGGTGTTTGGGTGCTGTTCGATGGGGCTTGGCATGCCTCTTCCCGGTTGACAATTCGATGGTCACGGCCAGCTCCGGTCCACTTGCCGGTGGCCTGCCACAGTTCGTAACAGGTCAGCCAATCAATGGCCCACGGAACGATGGTGTCGGCAATGCTGGCGTGATCCGACCATCCTGACTTCAAGGGATCATCCAAGCAGAGGGATGGCAGTTCAGGGCTATCGCGGTCGACATAGAGATGAATGAGGGCATCGTGACCAGCGTTGCTGTTTTGGAGGCTTAGCCTTGGCTCGAGCACCTGCACCATCGGCAAGTACGCTGGATTGAATAGGTACTCTTTGGTCATGCGCGGGAGTTGATAGGTGATCCTGACTTTGTAGGTCTGCGCGCTGAGAGGGCGTAAAACGCCCTCCCAGCAGACCAGCCAGCTGTGGTTATGCGTGACCTTGAAACCCGGCCACTTCCTACGCATTTCCCAGATATGGTCGGTGAGGGTCATTTCTTCAGATCCTCGATGTCGCCACCGTAGAATCGGTGAGGATGACCATGCGCGGCAAATGCGGCGGAACTGCAAGCAGCTCCCATCACGCCGCTGGCCTTGGAGTGCAGACCGCCATGCTTTCGGTCGTATCGAGCTTGGCCGGATGAGATGGCATTGCCATAGCGTTCGTTGGCTGCATTGAGGGCGTGCTCGGCGGGCTCCTCACCAAAAAGTTCTTCGAGGATTTTCCGAATACGAGCCGTGTTGGACTGAGCCATTTCCTCAAGTTTGGCGACCAAGTTTTGGAGGTCCCGAATGAAGGTGCGCTGCACCTCTTGGTCAGCAGGCCAGCGGTCGGAGAACTTATCGTTGTCACACTTCGGGTTGACGACGTGTACGAGACTTTGGGTCAGGTGCGCTTGTTCGAAAAAGACAAGCATCTTCCGTGCTTGATGCAGAAGCTCGGCAAAAAGGGAGCCATGAGACTGGTTCGCGTGGTCGCCGACCAGTTTCGCCATCAACACCGAGGGCGGTTTACGACCGGGGCGAGTGTCGTAGGTGATGTTGCGCCATCGCTTCAAGAGCTGGAGCGCGATCAGAGCGCGGGACTTCTCATACACGGGAGCCGGCGATGGAACAGGTTCAGTCTCCGCTGCTTCAAGGAAGTGGGCTCGGTCGTAGGCTAGGCTCTTCTCGGCGAAATTGAGGGCGAAGTCGTATTCGGCCGGGGTGCGTTCCTTGAACCATACGGCGAATCCGAAGGGATTGGCGGTGATGCGCTTGTCGGAACTCTCGGGCTCCTCGACCTTGGCGTGGAAGATGTAGCCTTCGCGTTCGAGTCGTTCTTCCAAGCGAATGGTCGGGGTGATGTCGACATGCATGCCGTCGGCGTACTGCACCTGCACGCATCGCGTGCAGCGGGTGGTCACGTCGTAGTAACGGCTGCCGGGCTCTCCACGAACAGCGTCGTAGAGCAGGTCCAATACATCGCGAGGATGAGTCAGACGGGGAAGGGAAAGTTCTACCAGGGCGTCGACGTCGTACTCGTCGTCGCGCAGACAGGAGGCGATCGTGGCACCGATGGCCATCGAGCCCTGTGCATAGACCCGGGAGACGAGCCCACGCAGAGGGCTATCGGCTCGGTCTACCCACTCGGAGAGAGTGTGGTAGCGCTGCTCTGCGACAGCAAAGCGGCTGGGAGGAAGCTGGACCTTTACAGCGACTTCGGCTAGCAGGAGGTCAACGAGATCATGGGCAGGGGTGATATTCGAAACAGCGGACATTACGCAGTACCTCATTATGGGCATCGTGGGGACGGATGTTCGAGATGTAGTACATGCTGACTCCCTTATTTTGTGAACAGTGCAGATGAAATATACCATATATTGTGGTACGCGTTTGACGTCCGTGAGTGCAGCCATTGTGTAGGGCCGGCGTCGCAAAGGCTGAGACAGCGCTTTTTAATGCCGTTTTTCGCCATTGGCTGTGGCCGATAGGAACAGCTGGATGGGGGCTCCGATGTCGTCACTGGCTATGGCCGTCAAGGGGATGTGTTACCGCACTGGTTGGCAAGGCTGCTAGGCCTCATGCGGTCTTGGGGTGCCCATTGGCAGAGTCCAGCCGTCTACAGGGCGTCTCTCGGGGGCGGGCGCAGGACCATGCCACCATCGACCTTGAAACCAAGTCCGTTCGTGGAAGAGAGCTCGGGGTCAACTGGGTGTGCCGGCATGAAATCGTGGGAAAACCTCAGACTCTGCCCCTGTTTCGGAGACAGGCGCGGGGGCTTGTAGGGGAGTGTGTCGATCCGCACCTGCCAACCTTTGCCTAGGACGGATCGATCTGAGACGATGCCGCAGCATAGTCGTATGCGGCGGATCGCTAGCTGGGAGGAACAATGGAAACTGAAGATACGCCGAAAGGGGAGCCTCCAATCTTGTTGTCGGATCTACTGCGGTTCCTTGAGGCGAATGGAGTGAATACGGAGTGCCCACATTGCCGGAGCTCAGGATGGGACGCTAACCTCGACGACCCCCTTGAGGGGGCTGCGCTACCAAGACTCGGCCCTGACGCGTTGGTCTATCCCGAATCCATCCTCCCTTGCCTTGCCCTTGCATGCAGTAACTGCGCCTACGTTTGGCTCATCGCGCGAAAACGCGTTGCACGATGGCTGGGCGAGCATCCTGAGGGCGCGGCATGAGCGACAGTAACCTTCACTCACTGTATGAACACCCGAAATATGCGCCAAAGCAACCAGTTGACGGTGGCCCGGGCGGCCCCCATGATGGTGCCATGAACGCGCGCATTGACCGTCTTGATCACGTTGTTGAGCTCATTGGCGCCGACATCACGGACGTCAAAGTTTCAATCGGAAAGATCGAAACTCAAATGGGGCATGTGGCAACGAAAACATGGGTGTTGATCGGAGTGGTAGCGGTTATGGCTTCCATCATCGGTGCCGCATGGTGGATGGTCCAGCAGTATCTGGGGCCAATCTTGGCTCACTTGCCCAAGTAACATTCGCACCACATAATCTCTGAAGCCCACTCAAGCGGGCTTTTTTGTGCGCTAGTCGTGGTGGTGTTCTTTAGTACGGGCGCTAGCCCTCGACCCTCGGCAGCCGCTCTTGCCTTGACTCCCCTCCACTGCAGTAGCAGACTCGATCGCAAGGAGCCTAGAAACTCCACACAGAGCGGTACCCACCTCCGACAAACCGGTGGGTTTTTTGTACCTGTTCGCAGGTGCGAGCCGACGTGATACCTGCGTCGGGAGGGCGGCTAATACAACACCCGCAAGGGAAATACGCCCGCCGGCTCTGTGCGGTTTCTAGCCTCCCGACTTCCCGTCCGCCACTCGGCGGCGGGCACTTCATGGAATAGGAGGCGACCATGTCGACGTTCGATTCGGATGATCTGGAAACAACGGGCTATTTCCTGCCGGAGGACAGCCAGCTGCGGCTGAAGAAGCTGCGCGAGTATGTGGAGTTCCTGGCCAATCTGGCGCGACCGCGGCAGTGGGACGAGGCCAAGGACTGGTACGCGGAAATCCGCCCGGGCGAAGTGGCAATCTGCCTGGAGCTGCTGGAGGAGCAGATCGCTCAGGTGCTGGACGAACTCTCCTGGCCGGCCGAGCGTGGCGAAAGGGCGGCTGCACGGGAGGCCGATGCGGAAGTGGAGTCGGAAGCTTGCGCGGAAGCCGCGGCACCGGACATCGCCGAGCCGGTGAGGGATGAGGCCGGCAACCGCCACCTCTTCGGCGTCACCCTGGATCAGATCGACGAGATCAACCTGCTGCTCGACAGCCTCCGGGCCCTTGGCAACGTGGTGACCTGCAGCGATCACGCCGAGTTCTCCGACGCCACGCTGTCGATCATGGGCGATGCCATCACCCGCGATACGCGGAAGCTGCGTGACATCGTCGGCGAAGTCTATGCCGCGCAGCGGCTGGAGTCGCCACACGGCACGAACCACGGCGTGCGCGAAGCGTGGGCTAGCTATCTCGCGCTGCCCGCGCGTTCGCCCAAGGGCGGCGCATCCTGCGTCGTGCGGCAGCATCCGACCTACCAGTAGCGGGGCCGCCACGTGCGCCAGCGAGTCCGCTGTGCTCGCTGGCGCCAGCTAAGGGGAAACCTCAGGGTCACAGCCCCTTAAGCGGAGTCCCTTATGCGACTCACGCACTTCCAGGAAGCGTCCGAATCAGCGGGGCAGAACACGTTTGATCAATCCAAGCGTGTTGAGTTGGCTCTCAAGGTCTTCCACTGATCCCCAAGGCAGGATAGGTGAGTTTTGCCTTTCGTCTGGCGGGTTCTCGAGCAGTCCATCGGACCAGCCGCCGCAGCCTGTGAGAGGTAGCAGTGGGCGGTGATGGAGCCATGCAAGACAGACTTCCGAGATGGTGCCGGCCCGACCGCCGATGACAATGCATGCGTCACCGGCGAGTGCCATGAGCAGATTTCTCGCGTCGCCCATGCCACAAGGTATGACGACTGTCGCTGGCCAGTCTGGGGCGGGCATATCGGCGTCCGTGATGATGCTGACGACTAGGCCACCAGCGGCTTGGGCGCGTTGCGCCGCGACGCGGGTGGCGGGGCTTCCGCATCCACTGACTACCGTGATGCCTGATCGCGCGAGGAGCTCCCCCGCATGTCCGGCCAGTTCGTATGCCCTGGACCCCGGCTCGGCACTTCCCAACACGCAAACTTGAGGCTGGCGAATAGCACTGATCATGTCTGTCCTTTATGGCTTGGCCCGAAATGGCCATGGCTGTCATCGGTCGAAGGTGGGTAGTGAGACCACACCACTCACCCAACCCGCCCCGGCTCGCCCAGTTCCAGCGAGCGCAACACCATCCCCGCCTGCGTCCTGTTCCTCACCCTGAGCTTCTCGAAGATCGCCGTGACGTGCGCCTTCACGGTGCGCTCCTGGATCGACAGGCGGTCGGCGATTTGTTTGTTGAGCAGGCCTTCGGCGACGAGGCTGAGGACGCGGGATTGTTGTTCGGTGAGGCGGGCGAGGCGGCTGGCGAGGTCGGTGTCGGCGGGGTCGGCGGGCAGGGCGGCGACTGCGGCGGCGAGGTGGGGTGGCAGCCAGGTGCCGCAGTTGAGTACGTGGTGGATGGCCTGGCCGATCTCGACGGGGCTGGCGCTTTTGGGGATGAAGCCGGCGGCGCCATGGTCGAGCACGCGGCGGATCACCCGCGGTTCGTCGTGGGCGGAGACGACCAGCACGGCCACGCCGGGGTGCTGGCCGCGCAGGGCGGCGAGGCCGCTCAGGCCCTGGCTGCCGGGCATGTGCAGGTCGAGCAGGACCAGGTCGGTGTCGGGCTCGGCGTTGAGTGCGGTGAGTACACCGTCGAGGTCGGCGGCTTCGTTGATGCGGCAGCCGGGCAGGCTCTGGCTGGCGGCCTGGCGCAGTGCGGCGCGAAACAACGGGTGGTCGTCGGCTATCAGCAGGCTGGTCATGGGCTTGAACTTAGCGGGCGGAAGGGCTTGCGTCGAGTGTGGCTGCTGGACTTTCGTACGATGGCGCGCCGCTGGCGGCTTGCTATGGTGGCGCGATGAAGCGATTCGCGCGTTTTTCGTCCCTGCTGTGCCTGCCGGTGCTGGTTTCGGTCATGCTGTCCGCTTGTGTTGGCGGACCGGTGAGGAACAAATCTTCCATGCGTGAGCTTGAACTGGGCGACGTGCGAATAAGCGACCATCGCGGTCAGGACGACCTGCTCAGTGCAGGCTTGGGATTGGACGGGTTGGCTGCTGCGCCGGTGCCGTTCGCGAACCCGCTGGAACCGACCGCGCAGGAATTGCGCCGGCGGGCGATCCAGACCAGTTGGAAAGGCATTGCCGATCTCGGCCCGCTGGGCGGCTATGGCCGGGTGTATGGCAAGGTGCCGTATGTGCCGGGGCGCGAGTACTCGATGTTTGCGCGCATCCCCGGGGCGAATGCGCCGCATCGGGTGCTGCTGCAGTTGCCGGATTATTTCGATACCCAGCAGCGCTGTCTGGTGGTGACCGCGTCGTCCGGTTCGCGCGGTGTCTACGGCGCCATTGCGCTGGCCGGTGCCTGGGGTCTGCCGCATGGTTGCGCGGTGGCGTATACCGACAAGGGTACGGGCTCGGGCTATTACGACTATGCCGACAACAGCGGCGTGGCGCTGGACGGTCGCCGGGCCAGGCGCGGCGAGGCGGCGCTGGAGTTTCAGCCGACGCCGGCGCCGGCATCGGCCGGCATCGCGATCAAGCACATGCATTCGGGCGACAACCCGGAGGCGGACTGGGGCCGCGACGTGATTCAGGCGGCCCAGTTCGGCTTGGCCATGCTGACCCGTGCGTATCCCCACGAGGCGCCGTTCACGCCGCAGAACACCCGCATCATCGCCACCGGCCTGTCCAATGGCGGCGCCGCGGTGCTGCAGGCGGCGGGGCTGGATCAGGAGGGCTTTTTCGCCGGCGTGGTGGCGCTGGAGCCGAATGTCTATGTGGCGGATGGTGGCCGCCCGGCCTACGACTACGCCACCGAGGCGGCGATCTGGTTGCCGTGTGCGCTGAGCAGCGAGCGCTTTGCCGACGTGCCGTTCGCGCGCCTGCTCAACCGTCAGCCGCCACCGGCATGGCTGCTGCGCTGTGCCAGCCTGCGCGCGCAGGGCAAGTTGCCGGGCAACACGGCGCCGGAGCAGGCCGAGCAGGCGTATCAATACCTGCGTGGTCGCGGCTGGACCGACGAGGCCATGGCGACGGCCGCCAGCACCACGGCGTTTGATCTGTGGCGGGTGATCGCCGCGGGCTATGCCTCGGCGTATCTGCACCGCCACGCGTGGGAGATGCCGTGCGATTTCCGCTACGCGGCCACGGGTGAGGGCGGCAAACCGGGCGTGACCGACCCGGCGGCGCGCGCGGCCTGGTGGGCGGATGCGTCGGGCATCCCGCCCGGCAACGGCGTGGGGCTGCTCAATAGCGCGAACGTGTCGGGTGACCCCGACCTGTTGGGTGTGGAATGCCTGCGCGCACTGTGGACGGGCGACGACCAGCTGTCGCAGGCCTTGCATGCGTCGGTGGCCGCCACGGCAGTGAAGCTGCCGCGTGCCGATTTGCCCATGTGGGTGCTTCACGGCGCCAGCGACGGCCTGCTGCCGACGGCATTCAGTTCCGAGCCGTACGTGGCCTGGCTGCGCGAGCACGGGCGGCAACCGAACTACTGGAAGGTGCCGCACGCGCAGCACTTCGATGCGTTTCTGTCGCTGCCGGGCTTTGGTGACCGGCACGTGCCGTTGTTGCCGTATGGCTACGTGGCGCTGGAGCGCTTGTGGGCGCATCTGTTTGAAGATGCGGCGTGGCCGCATGACCCACCCACGCCGGCCGCCCGCCCGCGCGGCGCCGGCCCACTGGAAGCGGCCATGCTCGACCTGCCGTAGCGCTCGTTCTCCGTGGATTCGATGGCACGACATACGCCGTGCTCTGGAAATGCGCGCCAGCGGCCCCATTTGCTCCGCTGGGCCTGCGCCGTCGGTGGCGCTGGGTTATTCTTTGCGGTCTGACGACCGCACCGTGGCGCGGCGACGCCTTCGAACCTAAAGGATTTGCGATGACCATCCAACTGACCTTCACCACCAACCGCGGCCCGATCCATTTGCGCCTGCATGAAGACAAGGCGCCGGTGACGGTGGCCAACTTCGTCAATCTGGCCAGGCGCGGCTACTACGACGGCCTGTCGTTCCATCGCGTGATTGCCGACTTCATGGTCCAGGGCGGTTGCCCCGAGGGCAGCGGTCGCGGCGGCCCGGGCTACAAGTTCGAGGACGAGTTCAATCCGTCGTTGCGTCATGACAAGCCGGGCGTGCTGTCGATGGCCAATGCCGGCCCGCGCACGAACGGCAGCCAGTTCTTCATCACCCACGGCCCCACGCCGTGGCTGGACGGCAAGCACAGCGTGTTCGGCGAAGTGGTCGATGCCGCCGACATGGACGTGGTCAACACGATCCAGCAGGGCGACACGATCGAGAAGGTCACCGTCGAAGGCGACGTGGATGCGTTGCTGGCCTCGCAGTCCGAGCGCGTCAAGGACTGGAACGACGTGCTCGACGCGCGCGGCTGAGTTTTTCGCGCGGCTCAAGCAAAAAAAGCCGCGGGCTGTTGCCGGCGGCTTTTTTGTTTATGCGACCTTGACCGCGTGCCTTTGGTACGGATTTGCCCGGCGGCTTATGATGAACCGCCTTCACATACGTTCATCAACGGAGAGCGCGATGTCATTCCTCAATGATTTGATCGATGGTCAGGGACAGGGACAGCAGGCGGGTGGTGCTTCGCTGATAGCCATGGCGGGACAATTGATCGAGAAGGCTGGTGGCGTGCAAGGCCTGGTCAGCATGTTGCAGCAGCATGGACTGGGCGGCGCCGTGCAGTCATGGGTCGGTACCGGAGGCAACGAGCCGGTGTCGGGCGATCAGCTCGGCCAGGCCTTGCAGGGCGGTGGTCTGGGTCCACTGGTGCAGGAGATGGCCGGCAAGTTTGGCGTCGATCCCGGCCAGTTGCTGGGTCAGCTGTCGAACGTGCTGCCCAAGGCAGTCGATCACCTGACGCCGGATGGTCAGCTGCCTGCGCAAGGGCAGGCCGGCGGCTTTGACCTCGGCATGCTCG
>JBBQRS010000140.1:0-10708 GCA_038214535.1 Anaerolineae bacterium | reverse complement strand
CCAGATCATCGTTTCTTTCCCGTCGTAGTGACGGCTTCCGCCGTGGTAGTGCCCCCCCCCGGCTGCAGCCGTCACTACGAAGGGGAGCTAAGCGTAGTTTTCGGATAGAGACTTCAACGCATCAACTGCATCGGCATGATGACGTGCGTGAATTCTTCGGGTCCGACGCCCACCGGCCGGAAGATGGCCGAACGGTCGGAGCGTGTGGTCTCCAGGACGACTTGCGGTGTATCAATCACGGCGAGCACGTCGGCGACGAAGCGCGCGTTGAAGGCGATATCCAGCGCCGTACCTTCGACCATTGCGTCCAGCTCGCTGACGTTATCGCCCGTCTCGGCGGACGTGGCGCGGATGGTGACCTGGCCCGGCGTGGTATCGTCGCCCGGCTCGATGTGCAGGGTAATGCGGTCATTGACGTCGCGGGCGAAGAGCGACGCGGGTTTCAAGGCCCGCTGGAACGCCGCGGTATCTAGCACGGTGCGCGTGGTGTAGTTCTTCGGGATGATGGCGTTGAAGTCGGGGAACTTAGCCTCGATGAGCTGCGACACCAAGTCTACCTGATGATATGCGCCGTGTTCCGCCTCGGCCCGGCCCAGCATCCGGAAGAGCATCTGGTTGCGCCCTTCGGCGACCGTCAATGCGACCGGCTTATCCGGGTCGGCGTCGGCGCTGATCCGGCTGACTTCCTGTAAAGCGCGCGCCGGCACGATGACGGGCGGCAGTTCGACGGGCGGCCCCTGGAGCATGGTGCGCCGGACGGAAAGCCGGAAACCATCGGTGGCGACCAGGGTCAGGTTGTCGCCACCGAACGTCATCAGCACGCCGGTCAGGGCGGGACGGCTGGTTTCTTTGGCTTCGGCGGCGGCGAACACCACCTGGTCAATGATCTGGCGCAAGGTGGGCGCGGGCAGTGAGAGGCTGTTTTCTCCGTCCGCCGTGGGGATCAGCGGGAACTCGCTGGCGTCAATGCCCTTGATGTTCGATTCGAACCGGGCGCACTTAAGGTTGACGCTCATGTTCCGCACGACCATCTCCAGGTCAATCTTTTCGGGCGGCACGGAGTTCACCCACTCGGTGAGCAGCCGCGCCGGCAGCGTCACCGCGCCGTCGTCTTCCACCTGCGCACCCACCCAACAACTCACACCGATTTCCAGGTTGGTGGCCGCCAGTTTCAGCAACTCCTCATCAGTGCTCAGCAGGATATTGCTCAACACGGGGAGCGTGCTGCGGGTAGACACGGCCCGACCGACGATGGACAGGCCTTTGGACAGGTTCTCTTGCAGGACGGTCAGGCGCACGATGAGACCTCCGGAGAAAAGAGGATTAAAATATTACGTCAGTATAGCATTATCACGCGGGTCGCGCAAAGGAGTAGGGAGAAGGAAACAAGTAGATAAGGAAACAGGGAAACAAGGAGACAAGGTGATATGGCGTTATACTATTTACCTGCCTACCTGCCTACCTGCCCTACTCGTGGTCTTGCATCCAGCCGTTTTCCAGGCCGGCGGCCTCGAACGCGTCAAGGGCGGCTTCGTATTCCGCGGCGGTGATCTTGCGGCCCAGCGCCGGATCGTTGACGGCTTTGTGAGCAGGGAAATACTGATCCATCAGGCTGACGTGGATGTTGGGGCTCAACGAAGTTGCGAGCCATCCCATGACATTGGGTGTGCCGGAAAGGCCGCCGGGCAGGACGAGGTGCCGCACGATCATGCCGCGGCGGGCGATGCCGTCGTCGTCCAGCAGGAGTTCATCGCCGACCTGACGATACATCTCGGTCAACGCGGCGCGGTTGACGCCGACATAGTGCGGGAAGCCTGAAATACGCCGCGCGACCGCGTCGTCGGCGTATTTCGCGTCGGGCAGCCACACGTCTATCACGTCCTCAAGCAGGCGCAGTGTAGCGACCGACTCGAACCCGCTGGTATTGTAGACCAGAGGGCTGGACAATCCTTGCGCGGCGGCGGCGTCTACGGCGGCCAGAATTTGCGGAACGAAGTGCGTTGGCGTGACGAAGTTGATGTTGTGAACGCCGCGCCCCTGTAACTCCAGCATCATCTCTGCAAAGCGCTCGACTGTCACCCGATTGCCGTAACCGAGCTGGCTGATCGGGTAGTTCTGGCAGAAGCGACACCGGCCGGTGCAGCCCGAAAAGAAGATCGTGCCGGAACCGCGCGTCCCACTGATGGGTGGCTCTTCCCACGGATGCACCGTCCACGAGGCGATGACCGGGTCGGGACCGGAGCGACAGACGCCCGTCTCACCCGCCAGCCGATCCGCAAGGCAGGCATGGGGGCACAGCGTGCAATGAGAGAGCGAGGCCATCGCCGTCCGCGCGCGCTCGCGCAATTCGCCGGTGTGATGCAACTTTAGATACGAAGGTTCCATTTTGCCGATAGACTCCCGGCCCATTATACCCGGCGCGAGTGTAGTCAGGCCACTTTGAGCAGGAGCATTTTGAGGTAGGGTTCGGTGAGGGTGGCACGCGGGAAGTCGAGGGCCGGCTCATGATAAACGCCGGTAACTTCGGCCGCGCGCCCGCCAGCGGCTATCCCGGCCAACACCTGGTCGCGATATTTGCGCCACGGCAACTCGACCACGTTGCAGCAGGCCAGCAGCAAGCCATCAGGCGCGAGACATCCGACGGCCAGTTCGGCCAGCGCCGCGTAATCGCGCGCCGCGCTGAAACGTCCGCTCTTGGTGGAGGAAAAGCCCGGCGGGTCGAGGATCACCAGGTCGAAGCGGTCGCCGCGCCGCACCAACCGTCGCAGCCAGTCGAACACGTCACCGTAGACGAAATCGTGCGGGTCCGGCTCGAAGCCATTGGCGCGGTAGTTTTCCTGCCCGCGGGCTAATACGGATTTCGAGAGGTCGAGGTTGAGCACGCGCGCCGCGCCGCCCGCGGTTGCGGCGACGCCGAAGCCGCAGGTATAGGCGAAGCAGTTGAGCACGCGTCGCCCCGCGGCCCACGCGCGCACGCGGCCGCGCCCTTCGCGCATATCTGGGAACAGCCCCGCGTTCAGCCCGTCGCCGGGCCGCACGACGTAGGCGAGGCCATCTTCATAGGCGACGAACTCGCCCAGGTCGTGACCGGCGACCGGCTCGGTCGGGGCCAGCGCAGCAAGCTGATCCTCGGACAGACGGCTGGCCTGACGCGGACGATATTTTATGTAAACACTGGTGGGGTTCGTTGTTTCGGTCAGCACGTCGAGCAAGACAGGTGGGATCGGGTCGGGCGGCAGCCTGTCGTCCGTGTCGTAAAGTGAGACAACCAGCGCGTCGCCATACCGGTCGACGGTGAGGCCGGGCAGGCCATCGGCTGCGCCGTTGACCTGCCGGTAAATGGCGGTTTCGGGTTCGGCCAGCGGCGCGCGGCGCGCGACCGTCCAGCCCAGCAGCGTGCGCAGGCCGGCGGGCGCGTCCGCCATGGCGCGCCCGTGGACGCCGGACGCGGCCAGGGCCAGCGCCGCGCGCGTCGCGGCTCCAGCCGGGCCGGCGGCGTCGAAGATCGGGGGTATGGGCGCAGTGAACGTCATCAGTTCGCCGGTGAAGGGATGCGGCAGTTCCAACTGCGAAGCGTGGAGACAGAGCCGCGGCGCGATGGCCGGCTCCGGGCCGTAGAGGGAGTCGCCCAGCACGGGCGCGTCCGCGTGCGCCAGGTGGACGCGGATCTGGTGGCTGCGCCCGGTTTCCGGGATGATCTCCAGCAGGTTGTAGGTCGCGCCGCGCTCCAGAACCCGATAGCGCGTGCGAGCGGGTTGGCCGCGCCGGTCATTGGGTGCGGCCACGCGATAACGCCCGTCACGGTCGCGGACGACCGGCGCTTCGATCACCCCGGTGGACTTCGCGGGCGCGCCGTGGGTCAGCGCGAGATAGGTCTTGCGGACTTCACGCCCTTCGAACGCGGCGGCCAGCGCCGGGTTCGCCTCGCGCCGCGCCGCGAAGAGCAACACGCCCGAGGTTTCAGCGTCTAATCGCTGGTGCATCCCAAGATATGGCAGGTCGAGTTGCGCCTGCGTGATCCGCAGCGCGTCGTTGGGATACGGGTCCTGCGCGTCGGTCGCGTGGGTGGGTATGCCGATCGGCTTGTCTACGACGACGATATCGTCATCCTGGTACAGGACGGGGATGTGCATTCCGGCTTACGGCGTCAGGCGCGTCAGGTCACGCGGGAACAAGGTTGCCAGACGGACGTTGTCCAGCCCTAGCAGTTGCATGATGAACCGTTCTAACCCGATGGCGAAGCCGCCGTGCGGGGGCATCCCATATTTGAACGCCTCGAAATAGGTCTCGAACGGCGTGAGGTCGGTGTAACCCTGGCGCGCGGCCGCGTCCAGGTAATCCTGATATAGGTGCAGCCGCTGCCCGCCGGTGACGAGTTCGGTGCCGCGGAAGAGCAGGTCGAACGAGTTGGAGAATTTGGGGTCGGCCGGGTTCGGGTGCGTATAAAATGGCCGCTTGCCCATCGGGTAGCCGGTGACGAACAGGAAATCGCTGCCGTGCTCTTCTCGGGCCCATTCGCCCAGCCAGCGCTCGTGCTGCGGGGCGAGATCCGGCTCGCCGCGGCAATCCTCACCCCAGCGCGTCAGGATCATCTCCTGCGCTTCGGGGAAGTAGAGGACGGGGATTTGTGCGGGGATCCGGGGCATCTGCACCTGCAAGGCCGCCAGCTCCGCCGCGTAGTTGAGTTCCAGATGCGACAGGATGCCGCGCACTACCTGAGTGAGCATCGCCATCACATCGCGGTGATCCTGGATGAACCCCATCTCCGCGTCGAGGCTGACGTATTCGTTGATGTGTCGCACGGTGTCGTGCGGCTCGGCGCGAAAGACCGGCCCCACCTCGTAGACGCGCTCGAACACGCCGACCATGACCTGTTTGTAGAACTGCGGGCTTTGCGCCAGATAGGCGCGCCGCCCGAAGTAGTCCACACCGAAGACGTTCGCGCCGCTCTCCGTGGCCGACGCGACCAGTTTCGGCGTCTGCACCTCGGTGAAGCCATGCGTGTTCAGGGTGGCCCGGAAGCCCGCCATGACGCCCGTGGATAACTGGAAGAGCGCGCGTTTGGATGGGTGGCGCAGGCCGATCACGGCATGATCGAGGAAGACGGGAAGGGTAGCGTTGAGCACAGGTTTGTTCAGTGGGAAGGGTACGGCGTCGCGCACCGGTGAGATCACCTCGATCACCGGCTCGCGTATCTCGAACCCGCCCGGCGCCTGCGCTTCTGCGGTGACCTTGCCTTGCACCGATAACACCGTTTCGGGCAACAGACCTTCCAGCGCGGCCAGCGCCTCGGGCCGGTCAATCACGATTTGCGCCGTGCCGCGCACATCGCGCAGCACCAGGAAGCTGATGCCGCCCATCCGCCGGAGGGTGTGCAGCCAGCCCGCCAGCGTCACCGTCTCGCCCACGTGGGCCCCGATTTCTGTGGTATAAATGCGTGCCATGATCTGTGTCCCTGTGGAAATGATTTTTTGCGGCGATTAAGGGCAGCGGATGGAAACGGGTAAACGGATCGTTGTGTATGCTTCATCGCAAGCGAAGGGCGCATGATCTGCGGAGTACGCCGGTGGAATCCGCTTATCCGTTTGTATCCGTTGCCCTTCGCTTACCGGCTACGACTCTGCTCCGCGCCGAGGAAGATGTCCGCATTTGGCCCCATCTTGCGCAGCACCGGCTCGGTGATGGCGTCGAGTTCCGCGATCTCCTCTGCCGAAAGCGGCGTGGCGATGCCGTGGACGCCCTCCTGCAACTGTGCGACATTGCGCACGCCCAGGATTACGGAGGAGATTTCCGGGCGCGCAGCGGCCCAGGCCAGCGCCAGCGCCGACATGGGGACGCCCTTACGATTTGCTATCGCCTGAATCGCGCCCAGGGCGGCGAAGGTTTCGGCCTCGGCCCCCGGCTCGCCGTGACGCGACATGGGACGATCGCCCCGGAAGAGCCGGGTGCGCGCCCGGATGGGCGGCACGTCATCGGGCGTCTGATATTTGCCGGTGAGCAAACCCTGGATCAGCGGCATATAGGGCAGGATGCCGATGCCGTTCTCACGGCACAGGGGCATGATTTCTGCCTCGATGCCGCGGGTGAGCAGGCTGTAGGCAAGCTGGTTGGCCGCGATGTCTGCGCCGGTTGCCAGCGCCTCGGTCAACTGCTGCACGCCGAAGTTGCTGACGCCGATGTGGCGAATCTTGCCTTCCCGCTTCAGGTCGGCCAGTGTACCAAAGGCACCGGCGACTGAATGGTCTGTGATCGGCCAATGCACCATGTAGAGGTCAATGTAGTATGTGCCGAGGCGGCGCAGGCTGGCTTCGCAGTGTTCGCGCAGGGTCTTTGGCTCCGTGTTATCCGGCGCGATCTTCGTTCCAATGACGGCCTCTGCGCGTCGTGAGCGCAGCGCATGACCCAGCGATTCCTCGCTGCGTCCATCGTTGTAGCCTTCCGCGGTATCGAAATAGTTCACGCCAAGATCAAGCGCTTGCGCGACGACCTCATTTGCGTCATGTTGATCCTGCGGCCCCCAGTAGTCATCTTCGCCGCCGCCGAACGACCAGCAGCCGATGCCCAGCACCGACAGTTTGAGGCCGCTATCGCCGCATTCACGGTATTCCACATGCCACCTCCCTGAGAAAATCGGACGCGTGTATCCGAGACCCAATAATACCACACGCTAAACGTTGACGTGCAACGCACCTGCGAGGTGCGTTGCACGTCAAATTCAATTCCTTGACAGGGCTTGCCTGACATGCTAACATCCGGTTAACAATTTAATAGCGTATCGGCGCACGCCCGGCGCTTTTCGAGCGGAACGGGTGGGCGTCATGCAGGGGGAGCCAGGAGAGCCTGGCTGAGAGGTCGGCCCCAATGCCGACGACCCTATGAACCTGAACCGAGATAATGCCGGCGGAGGGATGCGTTGCAGGAAAGCGACGGGCGGCCCGGTTAAGGTTTGCCCGTTTTTTGTTGGTTGAAGCCAGGAGCATGTGGATTGTGCGAACCTTTATCGTTGCAGGTGGCCCCGGTGAAGGACAGCCGCGCGGCTTGACGCCGCAGCCGGATGACATCGTCATTGCGGCGGATGCGGGCGCGCAGCATGTGCGGGCGTGGGGATGGCCGCTGCACTTGCTCATCGGTGACCTTGACTCGCTGGACGCCGCGGAGGCGCAGCGCCTGCGGGAAGCCGGCGTGCCGGTTGTGACCGCGCCAGTTGCGAAGGATGAGACAGACCTGGAGTTGGCGCTGGAACGTGCGCTGGCGACCGATGCCGAGTCTATCGTGATCACGGGGGCGCTGGGCGGGCGCACGGATCACCTGCTGGCGAATGTTTTGCTTCTGGCGCGGCCCGATCTGGCCGGACGCAATGTGATGATTGCTGACGGGCCGGAGATGATCCGGCTGTTGCGCGGAAGCGGTGGTAAGCCTGTCGCGCTGACGCTGCATGGCGTGGCGGGCGATCTGCTTTCGTTGTTGCCGCTGGGCGGCGCGGCGGTGGGTGTTACCACGGAAGGGTTGCGCTATCCGCTGGCCGACGATGCGTTATATCCGGGGCAGGCGCGCGGCGTGAGCAATGTCTTTCTCGACGAGATCGCGCGGGTGAACCTGCGCGCGGGGCAACTGCTGGTCATTCACACGCGACAGCCCGCGTAAAGAGCCGGCGGAGTGCGCATCTTCAGATGCGCTGCTCCGTTGCGCCCGTGCGCATCTGAGGATGCGCACTCCGCAGAATGACATATTCAAAAATGGCTTCCCGACGGTGATAAAGTTCGGGGAAGCAGGAGGAATAGAATGCGAATCAGAAGTTTACTGTTGATAATGCTGGTAGCGCTGGTATTGGCGGGATGTACGCCCGTGCAACCGGCCGCGCCTGCCGCCGAGCCTACGTCCGTAGCACCGGCGGCGGACGCGCCGCTGCTCACGGTGATGACGCACGACAGCTTCAACGTCAGTGAGGATGTGGTCGCGAAGTTTCAGGCACAGTGCGGCTGCCGGGTGCAGTTCCTAAAGTCCGGCGACGCGGGGCTGATGCTCAACAAGGCGATCCTGAGCAAGTCGCAGCCCCAGGCGGACGTGATGTATGGCGTGGATAACAGTTTCCTGAGCCGGGCGCTGCGCGAGGACCTCTTCGAGGCGTACGCGTCGCCCGCGCTGGCAAGCATCCCGGACGACCTCAAGCTCGACCCGGAGAACCGGCTCCTGCCTGTGGACTTTGGCTACGTCACCTTGAATTACGACCGCGCGGCTTTTGGCGACGACAAGCTGCCCGTGCCACAGATGTTACGCGATCTGACAGACCCGCGTTACAAGGGAAAGCTGATCGTCGAGAATCCTGCCACCTCATCGCCCGGCCTGGCCTTTCTGTTGACCACCATTGCCGTCTTCGGCGAGGAAGGCGATTATACCTACCTCGATTTCTGGCGTGACCTGCGTGCGAACGACGTTTTCGTGGCGGAAGGCTGGGAAGACGCCTACTACGGGCAGTTCAGCGGCAGCAGCGGCGACGGTGACCGGCCGCTGGTGGTCAGTTACGCGACTAGCCCCGCGGCGGAGGTGTTCTTTGCTGACCCGCAGCCTGCGGAGTCGCCCACCGGCAATATCCTGACGCCCGGCGAAACCTTCCGTCAGGTGGAGTTTGTCGGCGTGCTGAAGGGCGCATCGCAGCCGGAACTCGCGCATCAGTGGGTGGACTTCATGCTCGGCCCCGATTTCCAGGCCGACATCCCGTTGCAAATGTGGGTCTACCCTGCGCGGACGGACACGCCGCTGCCTGAGGTATTCACGCTGCACGCGCAGCAACCCGACCAACCGGTGAGCATCGCGCCGGACGCGATAGACGCGGGGCGCGAGGGGTGGCTGCGCGATTGGACGGACGCCGTGTTGCGGTAAAGAGGGGCCATTGAAGCGCGCGCGCAGCCTCGTCAACCTGCTCTATATCGTCCCGCTGGGCTTTCTCGGCCTCTTCTTCTTCTACCCGCTGGCCGCGGTGGTCTGGGAGAGCTTCGCGCCGCAGGGCCGGATTGACCTGACGTCGATCAACTCGCTGTGGCGCGAGCCGTACTTCCGCGAGGCGCTCTGGTTCACGCTCTGGCAATCCACCCTCTCGACGGCCCTTACCCTGCTGATCGGGATGCCTGCGGCTTTCGTGGTTGCCCGCTACAAGTTCCCCGGTAAGAGCCTGCTGCTCGCGCTGACGACTATCCCATTTGTGATGCCGGCGATGGTGGTGGCCGCGGCGTTCACGGCGCTGTTGGGTTCGCGCGGTTGGCTGAACACCAGCCTGATGACGTGGTTCGGGCTGGACAGCGCACCGATTCGCCTGCAACACACCATCTGGATCATCCTGCTGGTGCACGTCTTCTACAACACGGCCATCGTGATCCGCGTGGTCGGCGGGTTCTGGGCCAACCTCGATCCGAGCCTGGTGGAAGCGGCGCGCGTGCTGGGCGGCGCCCGGCTGCGCGCCTTCCGCGAGATCACGTTGCCGCTCCTGCGGCCCGCCGTGGTCTCGTCGGCGCTGCTGACGTTCCTGTTTTGTTTCACCAGCTTCGGCATCATCATGATCCTCGGCGGCCCCCGGTTTGCGACGCTGGAGGTGGAAATCTACCGGCAGGCCGTAGCCCTCTTCCGCTTGCCTCAGGCCGCGGCGTTGAGCCTGGCGCAAATGGGGATCCTCTTCGTCTTCATGGTGTTTTACACGCGTGTGCAGGCAAAGGCGTCGGTGTCTCTCAACCTGCGCTCGCGCAAGGAGACCGAGATCACGCCGAAGACACCCCTGCAGATCGCGCTAGTGGCGGGCGTCGTGGTGGGGCTGATTCTCTTTCTGGCGACGCCGCTGATCGCGCTGGCGCTGCGGTCGTTGGCTCCGGGCGATCCCCTGCTCTATTACCGTGCGCTGTTCATCAACCGCACGAACTCGATCTTCTTCGTGCCGCCCGGTCGCGCCATCGCCGATAGCCTCTTCTTCGCCGGCATCACGGTGGTGCTGGCGCTCCTGGTCGGGACAGTGACGGCTTACCTGCTGGCGCGCAATCCGGGCCGGGTCTCGCGCGTGCTCGACCCGATTGTGTTGTTGCCGCTGGGCACGTCGGCGGTGACGTTGGGTTTCGGCTTTATCCTGGCGCAGGGGCTGACCCCGCTGCCCGCAAGGTATGCCTGGGTCATCATCCCGATCGCGCACACGCTGGTGGCGTTCCCGTTTGTGGTCAGGGCGGTGCTGCCCGGCTTGCGCGGGCTGAACCCCGACTGGCGCGACGCGGCCGCGGTGCTGGGCGCGTCGCCGTGGCGCGTCTGGCAGACGGTCGAGATGCCCATCGTCTGGCGGGCGTTGCTGGTCGGCGCGGTCTTTGCCTTCACCACCAGCATGGGCGAGTTCGGCGCGACGCTGCTCATCAGCCGCCCCGAATATCCGACCATGCCGGTGGTCATCTTCCGCCTGCTGGGTCAGCCGGGCGCGCTGAACTACGGGCAGGCGCTGGCGATGAGCACCCTGCTGATGCTGGTGTGCGCGGCGGGTTTCCTGGTGATCGAGCGTTTTCGCATCGGGCAGGTCGGCGAGTTTTAACTTTACTAAAAATTCATCAAAAACTCCTGGATGATCACACATGCCCTTTGTAGTTGCGGGGTGTGGGGGGGGGCGGGGGCCCCCGCCGCGACAGCCCAACAACCAAAAGGGAGGAAGCGCCCCGATGGGGTGAGTGGAGAATTTTTTTTGTTG
>JBBQRS010000139.1:0-10875 GCA_038214535.1 Anaerolineae bacterium | reverse complement strand
GCCCTGGTGTACGTCGCAATCTATGACGGCGACGCGGCGGGCGCGGCCCTCGGCCTGCATCAGGCGGGCGGCCACGGCCACGTCATTGAAGACGCAGAACCCCTCGCCGTGATCGCGGAAGGCGTGGTGCGTGCCGCCCGCCAGGCTGACGGCGATCCCCTCGGCCAAGGCCACGCGCGATGCCGCTATCGTTGCGCCGACGCTGCAGAGCGTCCGCTCCACCAGTTCCGGCGACCACGGCAGGCCGATGCGCCGCACCTCGCGCGGGGCGAGCGCGCCGGCGCGCACGCGGCGCACGTAGTCAAGATCGTGCGCGAGGGCTAAGGCGTCGTCGGTCGCCGCGTCCGGCACACTTAGCGTGACGTCGCCCGCCAACTCCCGCGCGACGCGTTCGCGGAGCAGGCGATATTTCTGGGCAGGGAAGCGATGGCCTTCGGGCAGGGGATAGGTGAACGTATCACAGGAATAGACCTGCATCGGCTATTGCACGGCCTCGCCGCGCGCGACCGGCGCGAGCAGTTGATCCACCGGCGCGTAGCGATCCGTCAAGGTCAGGAGGGGGCCTTCGGCGAGCAGCGCGTTCACGGCTTCCGGGCTGAGCAGTTGTTCCGTCAGGTCGCCGTCCGCGGTGTTGATGGCCTTGAGGGCCGCCAGATCGAGCGGCGCGTCCGTGGCGACCAGTACGTAGGTCATGCGGGGCGACTCGCGCCATGAGGGGCTGGCCGGGATGACGTAAACGTGGGCGAAGGTCTGCTGCAAGGTGTGGATATACGCGCGCAGGAAATCGCGGTGCAGCCCGTCAATCATGTTGACCAGATAGAGGCCATCATCGCTCATCCAGGCGCGCACGCGTTCGTTGAACTCGCGCGTCGTCAGGTGGTAGGGCACGGAATAGTCATTGAACGCGTCCCCCATCACCAGATCGTATTGCCTGTCCGGCGCGCGTTCGAGATAGATGCGGGCGTCCTCGTTGAAGGAGGCGATCTCCGTGTCGCGGGCAAGCCCCAGCAGATCGTGCGCCACGCGCGTCACGTCGGGGTCAATCTCCACCACGTCGAGCCGGCTGGCGGGATAGATCGCCTCCATGTAGCGCGGGAAGGTATAGCCGCCCCCGCCGATGAACAACGCGCGCAGCGGGTCGCCCGCGCCGTTGCGCCGCGCGGCAAGCTCCGTCACCGCGGCGTAGACCTTCTCATAGCCATAGGTGAGGTGCGTGGGGTCATCCAGCGAGTTGTAACTGTGCACCAGCCGGTCAAGGATCAGCACGCGCAAGGTCTCGCCGTCGCGCTGCTCCTCCGTCACCTTGATGCAGAAGTAATCGGTCTCCAGCGAACAGGGCGACTTGATCCACCCCTGTTGCAGCGCGAGCACCATGCCGCCCACGGCGAGCAGCGATACCGCCAACGTGGCCGCCGCGGCCGGCCCGCCCGCTCCCTCGAACCGGCGGGAAGCGATGAAGAACAAGAGTCCGCTGAGCACCAGCACCGCAGCCACGCCCGCCACAATCACGTGCGTGCCGAACTCCGAGATCAGCCAGAAGCCGGTGGCGAACGTCCCCAGGATGCTGCCCGCCGCGCCCGCCGCGTAGATGCGCCCGACGGTGCTGCCCGTGCTCTCCAGGTCACGCACGGCCAGCCTGGCGACGACCGGCGACACCATCCCCAGCACCATGCTGGGGAGGAAGAAGAGAAAGGTGGTGAGGGCGACGATTTGCAGGGTGATCGGCCACCCATCCGGCAGGTGTACGCCCACGTAGTCCACGGCCAGCACGCCGAGGCTCAGGAGGCCCGCCAGCGCGAAGATCGTCCCCAGCAGCCGCAGCGAGGCGCGCCAGTCGGCCAGGCGACCGCCCAGGTAGTTGCCCACGCTCATCCCGGCCAGCACAATGCCGATGACGCTGGTCCAGGTGTAGAGCGACACGCCCACGTAGGGCGCGATGATGCGCCCGGCCACCAGCTCGAGCACCATCATGCACGCGCTGGAGACGAACGTGATCAGCGCGGGCCGCCAGAGCCACGCCTGCGTGAATGAGAGGTCGTCCGCGGGGATCTCGAACTGCGCCGTCACGTGTTCTCTTCTTTCGATGGGTCTGATTCTGATGGGTGTTCCGGCTGGCACTGCGGGCAGTAGTGGGTGCTGCGCTGCGTCACCACGATGCGCCGTATCGGCGCGCCGCACCGCAGGCAGGGTCGGTCGGTCTGCTGATAGACGCGCAGGTGATGCTGATATGCGCCCTGCAACCCGTAGGGCGGGCGATAGTCGCGCAGCATGGTGCCGCGCTCGCCGATGGAAGCCGTGAGAACTTCCTGAATCGCGCCGTGCAGACGCGCGATCTCCTCGTCGGTGAGGTCCGCGCCGGTGCGGAGCGGGTGAATGCCCGCCAGGTGCAGCGCCTCATCGGCGTAGATGTTCCCCACACCGGCGACGACGGTCTGATCGAGCAGCAGCGCCTTGAGCGACGTGCGCCGGTGGCGCAACCGCGAAGCCAGCACTTCCGGCGTGAAATCCCACGCCAGCGGCTCCGGCCCCAGCTTGCCGACGACGCTCTGCGCATCGGAGACGAGCCAGATGCGCCCGAACTTGCGCGCGTCGTCGAAGATCAACGCGTCGCCGTCCGTCAGGTAGAGGATCGCCCGCACGTGGGGCGCGTCCAGCTCGGGGCTGCCGGGGGGAACGACCATCAGCTTCCCGGTCATGCGCAGGTGTACGATCAGCGTATCGCCGGAGGCCAGCGTGAAGAGGATGTACTTGCCGCGACGGCCGATGTCCACGATGCGCTGCCCGGCCAACCGAAAGGAGAAGCTCTCGGGGTCGGGCGCGGCGATGGTGCGCGACCAGAGCGCCCGCGCCGAAGCGAACTCTCTGCCGGTGAGCAGGGGGCGCAGGGCGCGGGCGACCGTTTCGACTTCGGGCAGTTCGGGCATCAGCAGGCCATCACGGCGCGTTCTGGTTTACATAATCGTAAGAGATGTCTTTCGGCAGCGGCGCCAGGCTACCGACGTCTCCGCGATCCAGGTCGCGCCAGACGAGCATCCAGCCTGCGCCCTGATCGAGCAGGGCGAGCAGTTGGCCGGGCGCAACCCAGTGTGGATCATACACGCTGATGCTGTTGCCCAGCAACTCGGGCGCGCGGTCCGGCGCGCCGGCATAGACGTTGTTGTCGCTCACATAGAGGAATTCGTCGGCATAGGGCGACCAACCCAGGAATCCGCCGCCCTGCAACTGTGCGTAAAGCTGCGGGTTCGCGCCGTTCTGCTCCGCCAGCACCAGATCGCGCAATTCAGGGGAGTCCGCAACCGGTTGGAGATAGGCCAACTTGCCGCCATCCGCCGACCAGGCCATCTCGACCGCGGGGACATCACCGATCGGTTGCGCGTCGGCGTCTCCGTTTTGCCGGTAGAGCGCCACATCCGGCGGAGTCCCTTGCGGCGGGGCCGCAAAGAGCAGCCCGTTTCCATCAGGCAGCCAGCGCACCTGCGTCGGATAGACGGGCGCATCGGGATCGGCGGGGAAGCGGGCGACGGTGCGGCCTGCGCTGCCGTCCGCGGCGTAGAGCGTCAGACTGCCCTGGGGCTGCTCGGGCGTGCCGTATTCCAGCGTTGCGAAACGCGCACCGCCAGGCGCATAAAACACGCGTCCTGTCGGCCCCATCGCCAGCACGCGAAGGCGCTCACCGGTCTGTGCATCCACACGCCACAGTTCCAGCGGTGACGCGAGGTCATCGGCGGCGGCGATCACAGCCAGTTTCTCCTGCCCCGGAATCCAGTTCACCGTCTGGATGCGCCGCGCACCGGCGCTCTCGGCGCTTGTGTCCGCGGCCAGGTCACCCTCAGCAAGAACCGTCGCCGGGTTCTTGCCATCCCATGAGATGGTCCGGATCTCCTGGCCGTCCTTGCCCATCGCGCGATATGCGACCCGGCTGCGGTTATCTGAGATGATCGGCATGGACGCGCCGGCTGCCGCGGTCAACGGTCGGATACCCGAAGCGCCGTCCAGCGCCGACAGGGTCGTCCCATCGGCGAACGCGAACCCGGCTTCTTCCGGTAACACCGTAGCGGGAGAAACCATCGCGGGCGCGGCGGCAGGCGTTAATGCCACAGAGGGTTGCCCGGCCTGGGCCGCAAAGGCCGCGCCGCCCACCCCACCGCCGCCAAGGCCGCGCGCTGTGGCAAGTGTCGCCTGCGCATCTTCCATCGCCACGGCGGACGCAGCGGGGGCTGCGGCCGGCGCATCGGCGGCCTCTGTCGCCGCTTCCGGCGCGGTTTCCTTCATCTGCGGCGCTTCCGTCACGGCTTGCGTTTGAGCCGGCGCTTCCCTTGCCAGGGCGAGTTCCGCGGTCGCGGGGGCTGCGGCGGGCGCTTCGGCCTGGTCTTCCGCGGGAGCGGCCTCGAACGCCATCGCCGCGGCGGGCGCGCTTTCCTCAGCAGCAGGCAGATCCGCAATCGCCGTGGCCGGTTCTGGGGCCGGGGCCTCGGCCGCGGGCGCGACGAACGCGACCTGCGCGACCGGCGTCCAGTTCGCTTGTTGGCGCAGCAAGGTCGTGGTGAGCAAGGCGATCAGCGCCACCGCCGTCACCATGCCCAGCCCGCGCACCAGGCCACCCCACCAGGCGGGTTGCGCGTTGAGTTGGCGGATGCCGACCTGCGCCTCAGACAGGGTGAAGGCGCGGGGAACCGGGACGCGCGGCAACGCCTGCACCAGCAGGATCATCTGGCGCAGACCTTCGGCTTCGCTCCGGCAAAGGGCGCATTCGTGCAAGTGCGCGGCCACACGGTCCCGCTCCGCCGCGGTCACCTGACCGTCGAGGTACGCGGAGAGCAGTTCGGTCCCGAGGTGCGCGTCTTGCGCGGCGCCGAATAATCGCTTCATTAATAGTTTCTCATCTTCATCCAGGATGCTCTAGAGACGGTATTGCGCGGGCAAAAGTTCCTTGTGCTCCATGAGCAGGTCGCGCACTTTCGCGCGCGCCCGGCTGAGCCGCGATTTGACGGTTCCCAGCGCCACGCCGGTGGCCTCGGCGATCTCCTGATAGTCCAAACCCTCGATGTCCGCGAGCACCAGCGTCACCCGCTGGTCGTCGGGCAACTGCTCGATGGCCGCCTGGATCATGCCTGCCAACTCGCGGCGCATCACGAAGGCTTCGGGGCGTTCGGCGGCGTCAATCAGCCGCGCGTCGTGCTCCGAATCCATCTCCTCGCTATCCGAGTCGTCGCCGTCGAGTGAGCTGGTGGGGCGGCGCTTCTGCGAGCGCAGCGCGTCGTAACAGGTGTTGGTGACAATGCGCAGCACCCACGCCTTGAAGGAGCCGCCGCGGTACTGGTCGATGCGCTGGTAGGCTTTGATGAAGGCGTCCTGCGTCGCGTCGGAGGCCGAGTCGCCGTCGCCCATCACCCGGTAGGCGACGTTGTAGGCGATGCCCTGATAGTGGAGGATGAGCTGGTTGAAGGCGGGGAGGTGGCCGCGTTGCGCGGCGGCGATCAGCGCGGCCTCATCGAATTGCGGGCCGCGCGACGACGACGGCCCTTCGCCCCAGCCGCCGTCATACGAAGTTGCGCGCAGCAGGCGGGCGCGCAAAAGCTCCGGCCAGACCGCGACGGCCTGTCGGAAGAAACCTGATCCTGCAATCGCCTGTAATGTGAACATTCAGCCTGTGATGGGTTGAACTTGACGGACGGCCCAGAGTCGCGTATACTGATTGCTTGCACGTGCCGAAGTGGCGGAAAGGTAGACGCGATGGTCTCAAACACCATTGGGGGTTGCCCCATGTGGGTTCGATTCCCACCTTCGGCACTGAGTATCTTCCCAAAATTCGCAGTTTAGGGCCTTGTGCCCGTCGCGAACGCCCACGAGGGGCTAAACTACGATTCCGACGGTGCCCACAAGGGGCTAAACTACAAATTCCGGCGCGACCCATGTGATCCGGCATTATATCAGCGATCATATCATCCGGCCAAAGCTATGCTCGCTTGATACATGGGTAACAATCCAAAAAAAGGTTACAAACAGGGGGACGCGCGTCGGCGTGCTTACGCTCGGGTTACGACCCGGGTTTAGCAGGCGTCGGCGCCCTCACTGTGATACCAAGCCATTACTTTATGTTTGAAAACCACTCCATATCCCGTGGACCCCGCAGCGCCCGTATTTCTTCGCGCGTCCTGCCGTTGATCTTGTTGAGCCTCATCGCGTTCTCTCTGGTCGGTTGTGCGCGCCTCGGCGCGGGCCGCGACCGCGACCCTGCGGCCGCCATCGGCGAAATCGCGACGCAATACTCGGCGAGCGGCGACCTGGCGACGGCGCAGGCCGCCTTGACCGCGCTGAAGCTGCCGAACGCCGCGCAACTGGTCGCCAGCCTGGCTGAAGACGCGATCTCGCAGGGGCAACCGAATCAGAACGCGCTGGCCCGGCTGGCCTCAGACCTGGGGACGACAAGCCCGCGGATACTGGCCTATCTGCGACCCACGGACGCGCCCACTTCGACCGCGAGTCCGCTGCCCCCGCCGACCGCCACGCCGCAAGCAACCCTGACGCCCACCGAAAGCCCCACGGCGACGGAAATCCCGGCCACGGCGACGCCCCAGGCGACGGCCGCGCCGACCGAGACGGCCACGCCGAATATGCCGCGCGCGGTCGCCGAGGCTGACGTGAACCTGCGCGGCGGCCCCGGCAAGCAATATCCGGTGATCGGAAAGTTGCGCAGCGGGCAAGAAACCGATATTATCGGGAGGAACGCCAGCGGCGACTGGTGGCAACTGGATTGGGACGGGCAAGCCTGGGTCGCCGGGACGGTGGTGAAGATCGTGGGGGCGCTCGATACGGTGGCCGTAGCGAAGAATATCCCGACCGCGCCCACGCCCCGACCGGCCCCGACCGCCGCGCCCGCCCAGCCGACGCAGCCCCCGGCCGCCGTCGCGCCGCCGCCTCAAGCATCCACCGCCTACGTGGTGAAGAGCGTGCGGGTGCGGCCGTTGGGCCAGGACGCGCAGCAATGCGGCGGCGGCGAGCATAACATCTTCGTGCAAGTCGTGGATGCGGGCGGCGCGCCGATTGACGGCGTGCGCATCCGCGAGGTGTTCACCGGGATCATCCACGTGTCCGGTGAAAAAGGTCCGGGCATGGTAGATTACGATATCTACATGAACGGCGGCGGCCAGGTCGAGGTGGTGGACGAGAACAACAACCCGCTCAGCCCGCAAACCCGCGGCATGAGCGCCAACCTGCCCGATTGGGACCTGTTCCTGGATGCAGGATACTGCAATTGCAGCTATCACGACGTTGACAGTTGCCAGGCCGGCTGGACCGCCCGCGATTTCCGTTACATGCCGAACAGCCATTACGTTTACGACGTTGTCTTCCAGAGGACGTACTGAGCTAGCAAAGCTAGAATGTTTCGCTCGGGCAGCACAGCGGTTGAACCGGGAACACAGGCCCGGCGTAGTGCTGATCTGCAAGGAGTGAGTTTGTGAAAGCATCCATGATAGATAATGCGTCGCTGTTCGCCGACCTGCCGGACGAGCAGCGCGCGGCGCTCGCCGACCGCATGGCGTTGCGCGCCGTGGCCGCGGGGACCGTCATCTACGCCCAGGGCCAGCCCGCAAGAGACATGTACTTCGTCGGTTCGGGGCGCGTGCGGCTGCTGGCAGGCGAGGACACCGTGGTCGCGAATCTCGACCAGGGGGCGCTGTTCGGCGACGCCGACGTGTTGGCGGGTCGCCCTTACAGCCTGACCGCAGAGGCCGCCACGGATTCGGCGCTATGGACGCTCAGCGCGGACAGTCTGGCGGGGGTGATCGAGAAGTACCCCGACATGGGGCGCAAGCTGATGCTGGCCGCCGGCATGAGCGTCGAGCAGACCGCGGAACGGCATCTGAAGCGGCTGGGGTTGCTCAGCGGGATGACCTCCGAGCAGATTCAGGAAGTGGCCGGGCATCTGACCACGCAAGACTTCGCCGCCGGGCAGGCCATCTATCGCGAGGGCACGCCGGGCGAGGCGCTCTACATCATCGAGGACGGGCAGGTTTCGCTGCAAGCCGGCGGACTGGTGACGGGGACCGTCGGCGAGGGCGAGTTCTTCGGTGAAGGTTCGCTGCTCTCCGGCGACCTCCACGCCACCGATGCCATTGCGCAGGTCGCCTCGACGATCTGGGTGATGAACCGTGCAGACTTCGAAGAGCTGGCGTTCAAATATCCCAGCCTCACCCTGAACCTGAGCCGTGCGCTCAGCCGCCGGTTGCGCGTGGGCGCGCCGGCCGCTGCCGCAGTCGTCGCGGCTGCACCGGTCATGCAGACCTCGGCCCGCGCGGCAGCGCCGAGTGCGCCGGCCCCGCGCCGCGCCGCGCCGGTCGCGCCGCCCAGCGCGGCGGCTGTCACCGTTGACAAAGCCGCGGGTTCGGCCACCTCATGGTGGGGCGCGGCCACGACGGGCGCAAAGATCCGGCTGGTGGCGCTGATCCTGCTGCTGATCTGGCTGATCGGCATTGCCACCCCGCTGGCCATCCTCAGTATGCGGCAGAACAACCCCGCATCGCGGGCGATGGATTCTGCCCGCCAGCGGCCCGACGTGCGCAGCCAGGTCGTGCTGCTGGCGCTGGCCGCGGATTTGCCGGTGCAGACCACGCCGACTTACACGCCGTGGCCCACCGAGACGCCGATGCCGACGCCAACCTTCACGCCGACGGCCACGCCGACCGAGACGCCGATCCCGACGGCGACCTTCACGCCGACCGAGACGCCGGTTCCGCCGACCTCGACGCCGCTGCCTCCGCCGGTCGTCCGCAAGGCCGCGCCCGCGCCCGAAGCACAGCCCGCCGCGCAGGAAGCTGCCCCGGTCGCCGTCGCAGCCGCGGTTCAGGCTGCACCGGCCGCGCCAACCGTGCTCTACAAGCTGGTGGAGGTGCGCCGCCTCACGCCATGTGAGAACAAAGGCAACCACCACGCGTTCATTGACGTCATTGACGCCGCCGGGAATCCGCTTGACGGCGTGACACTGGTGCAGACGTCACGCGATCAGATCGGCAACGTGCTGGATAAGATGGTCTCGGGCACGAAGGGGCCGGGCAAGGCCGAGTTCGTGCTGTGGAAGTTCGCCGAATATGCCGTGTACGTGACGGAAGACGGGCAGAACCCCACCAGCACGGATATCGCGCAGCCGGTGCATTCCAACTTCACCGACGAGGCCGAATGTTCGGACGGCGGCGGCGGGAATACGCTGTTCCATAACTCCTGGAAACTGGTTTTCCAGCGCACGTCCTGACCGATTGGTTTTCCCGCGGAGTGCGCATCCTCAGATGCGCGTTGCAGACATAGAATAGACAAAGGCCCCGGAATCTACCGGGGCCTTTTGTTTTGCATTGTCGTGTACGTATCGCGGCGCATCTGAGGATGCGCACTCCGCGGTGGGCAGATGACCGGTGCGAGCGGGAGCGACGGTGAAATTAGCCGCAATTAGCCGCGGCGCATCTGAGGATGCGCACTCCGCAGGGAAACTTAGCGGGAAAGCTTAACCGGCGCCGCGCACGAGGCGTTCTTTTTGCTGCCGGGTGTAGCGCTTGATGCGCGCCTCGCGCTTCATAGCCGCCGCGCGATCCGCCGCCTCTTCCTGATACACCAGCGTGACGGGGCGGCGCGTCTGGGTGTAGCGCGCCCCCCGGCCGGCGTTATGCGTCGCCACGCGCCGCGCCACATCCACAGCCCAGCCCGTGTAGTACGTACCGTCGGCGCAACGCACGATGTACACGTAGGGCATCAGCGCTTGCCGGGTTCGGCGGGCGGCGTGCGCTTCGGGCGACCAAAGCCCATCATGGACCGCAACATGCCGCCCGCCGTGGGCAGCTCCGGCATCGGCATTCGATCCCACTGACCGCTGTGGTACGCCTCGAGCCAGCCCGTGCGCGCCGCCAGCGCCTCGTCGAGTTGCGCCGTCAGCGCGGCCTCATCTTCGTCGGCGACGGCCTTGCGCAACGCGTCCAACTGCGCGGTCACCGCGTCCAGCCAGTGCAGCACCGCCGTGCGATTGGCAAGAGACGCCGCAGCCGCCGCGCCGCCTGTGGGCGGCATGATCAGGCTGCTGCTGTAGAACTGGCCCGCCGCCAACCGGCGCATGTCACGCCAGTTTGGACTGCTAGACCCGACCCCCAGCAATGCGGCGGCCATGAGGGACGCGGTACCCTCCGTCAACGCCGTGAACACGTCATGCTCCTGCGCATCCACGAAGAAGGGCTGCGCACCCAGCGCCGTCACCAGATCGGACGCCAGTTGCACGGCCGTCTCGCTCGTGGAAACATCTGGAGCCAGCGCAAAGACCCGATCCTTGTACAAGTCGGGGGAAGCCTGCGGCGCATCGCTCAGGTCGGCGATCACGATCGGATGGCCCGCCACCAAGTGTACGTCCGGTGGCAGGGTCTCGCGGCCCCACGCGCCGACGGGAACGATCACATCGCTGAACGCCAGGATGATGCAGCCCGGCTTGAGATTCTCGCTCATGGCGGCCATCGTGTCCTTCACTTCATCCAGCGGCACCGCCAGGATGATGCGATCCGCCCCCGACGTTGCGGCGGGCAGGTTCCACTCGGTCTTATCCACCGCGCCCAGCTTGCGCGCGTTCGCCGACAGCTCGGCGCTGCGGTCGTGCCCGATCACGGTGACGCGATCCGCGTGACGGCGCAACGCCATGCCCGCGGACGCGCCGAGCAGGTTTAATCCGATAATCGTGACTTGTATCTTCTCCGGCATGGTGTCTTCCTTTTATGTTATGTCAATCCCCTTCGTAGTGGCGGGGTGAGCCGCCAACATGGGATAAAAAAGGGGAAAACCCCCCAACACAAGGGGGGTGGAGGCGGGTTTGTTTTGGGCAACCACGGGGAGCACACCGGCCCCCAC
>JBBQRS010000138.1:0-10923 GCA_038214535.1 Anaerolineae bacterium | reverse complement strand
TCAGCCGCCGCATTTGACGCCCAGAGCGGCTGAAGCCGCGACTACAAAGACGAGATCGCATGACCCTCTTCGCAGTCGCGGCTTTAGCCGCCGCATTTGACGCCCAGAGCGGCTGAAGCCGCGACTACAAAGACGAGATCGCATGACCCTCTTCGCAGTCGCGGCTTTAGCCGCCGCATTTGACGCCCGGAGCGGCTGAAGCCGCGACTACAAAGACGAGATCGCATGACCCTCTTCGTAGTCGCGACGTCAGTCGCCCGCCACGACTACAGAGACGAGATCGCATGACATTCTTCGTAGTCGCGGCTTTAGCCGCTCGGAGGTATTTCCCATGCCGCAGTTAATCCATCACGCCGCCAACTGCGGCGGCGACCATCCATCCGGCTCGCCCGCCGCGCTCCGCGCGTGCATCGCTGCCGGGGCGCAGATGATTGAAGTTGACATAACTCCACTATCCGACGGTTATCTGCTGGCCCACGACCGGATGCTGGAGGACTTCTCCGAAGGGGAGGGGCCGGTGCAGGGAGCCACGCGTGAGGCCGCGCGCCGGTTGCACTATCGCCGCGGCGACGTGCTCACCACCGAGCCGCTGGGCCTGCTCAGCGACGCGCTGGAGCAGTTATCGGGCAGCGACGTGCGTGAGCTCCAGTTCGACCTGAAGGTGCGTACCCCGCTGGATGGCGTGCCGCTGGGATGGCTGGCGGAGATGCTCGCCCCCGTCCGCGACCGCGTGCGCGTCAGCAGCCCCGCCGATTGGGCCATCCGCGCCCTGCACCGGCTGGACCCCGCCTTGCCGCTCGGCTTCGACCCGCTCTACTACTTCGACCTCAAATGGCCCGGCACGGCGGAGGGGTTGCCGCCCGTCCGGGTGAGCCTGCACGGCTACTCCGACGATCACCCGTTGGCGTTGTGGCGCTGGGGGCCGACGCCCGCCTATCTGGAGGCGCGCGCCGAGGCGTTGTGGGCGCAAGTTCCCGTCGCTGGGGTCTGGTACATCCGGGCGCCGCTATTGGCGCGCGCCCTCGATGACGGCTTCGACTGGATCGCCTGGCTCCACGCCCGCGACGTCGAGGTCGCCGCGTGGACCCTCGACCCCGACCAGCCGCACCACGTCAACCTGGCCCGCCGCCTCACCGTCGCCGGCGTAGACCGCATCACCACGAACGATGTGGCCGGGCTGTCAGCCGCGCTGGGCGCTGTTTGAAGCCAACCAAAACACCGCTCAGCCTGGCAGGAAGGTTGTCTGTTTCGGTACTGGTTTGCGCGTACCGGCAGCCCCAAAATGTTGCTGCTAATCAATCGGCACACTCACGCGTGTCCCGCCTTCCGGAGTCCAGAAGATAGCTCCGCCCTGGAATTCGCTGTAGCGTCCCCGGCCGTCAGAAGTCGCCCGCTCATCGCTAGTGGGATACCTCAGGCGACTGCGTTCCCACCCCATTTCGGCCCACTTCGCACGTATGGCCCCGTGTACCTCATGGGCCCCGGTTTCGGGCGTCCAATAGATGGAGCCGCCCCCGAAGTGACTGTAGCGGCCGTGACCGTCTGGGGCGCCTGACTCGTCTGTGAGCGGAAAACCCAGAAAGCCGCGCTCTCCACCCAAGTGTGCCCATTTGACTCGGATCTCACCATGTACTTCCCAGGCCCCCGTTTGAGGGCTCCAATATATGGAACCATGCTCGAAGTCCCGAACGCGTCCGCGACCATCAGCCGTGTTCATTTCTGCGGTTCCCGCGCCCGCGTCTATTGGGTGGCCCAGGAACCCGCCAGGGCCACCCAGGGCGGCATATTTGTCATCAATAGCGCTCATGTTTTGTCCTCTCTTGGTTGCTATAGACTGCGTTTTTTGTTTACCGGAAGCTCATTGTCCCTGATAGCCTGAGCTATCAGGGACAATGAGCTATAGCGCTACGCGCCTTCACTGACCTCGATAATCTGGTCAGGTAGCAGGCCATGGGCTTCACGATGCACAGCAATGGTCGCTTCTTTGCTCGGCGCCTCACTCAGGCAGAAGACTTTGCCAGTGTCTACATCGTACCAGTAATTCAGGTATTTCACGCCGTACTTCGCCTGGGTCTCCAGGTCTTTGCGCGTGGGCGCCGGCGACCGCTTCAGCCGTCAGCCCTTCCACGTGTTCGTGAATATCCATATAGAGTGGCATGCTACGATTACCCCGTTCATGGGTGATCTTTGTGTCTTGGATTTGCATCCAATTCCGATTGGGACCTACTGCATCTTCGACAGGCCCGCTTCCGCGAGTTTTGCGCTGGCATCCACCAGACTCTGACGCAACTCCGGGCTGTAGGTTTCATTTGCCGCCTGGTCGAACTGTGTCGCCATCACCAGCAGGTCGAGTCCATTGAGTTCACCATCGAACCAATGCGGGCGCGGTCCGGGGAACGGGTACTTGAACCTGAAACCATTCCCGCAGAAATCATCAATAAACCGGCTGACGTACCCGCTGACAATGATGATGCCCTGCTGCTCACCCTCGCGCTGCGTCGCGTCGGCAATCTCTTGAAGCAACTCGGCGCGGCTAATCAGCGTTTGCACCAGCGATGCCAGAAAAGCGAAGCGCGGCGGGAGCGGCTGCGGATTAAGCGCAACCTCCTCGCCCAGACTGTGGCCGCCGCCGATGGCGTCCCAGATTTCGGGGTGCCTCGCGAGTATACTGGCCAAGACCAGCTTCCAGGGTTCTGGTGACGGGCCGAAAAGCGACTGTGCCCTCCGCAGGGAAACGCGGTCCCCAAAGGCTGCCCGCTCCAAGTCCCTCCAAGACTCCGAATGCGGACCATAGCGGTTCATTCGCTCCAATGATTGTCGGATAATCGGGTCCCAGGGTCCTGGCGGCAATGGATGCTCGTCATCCTCGCGTCCCCCGCTTCCGCCGGTCATGGCGCGGACCAGGGCCATCAGTTGTTCCTGGCTGATACTCAACGACTGCGATTCTGTTTGTCCGGTACTCATTTCTATCACTCCTTGTTGAAATCAAAAAACGTACCTGCAGTGTCAACAGTTCAAGGGATTGTTCTGGGGCGATGTTCGCGTTCCTCCATAAGAATGCTCAACATGTCGTTCTACGTTGGCTGCCATCGTTTTAGTCGCATTCAACCTTGGGTCAGCCGAAAGATGGAGACACGATCAGTGTCTCCAGCGATGGCCCAGTTGCCGGACACGTCAATAACGCCTATGGGGCCTGTGAAGGTACCGGCCACTCGTGCAGCTCCATCTTCGCCAAGATCGAGAACCAGGATGGAGCCGTCCGCCATTGCGGCGAGCGCGATAGGCGCTTCCGCAAAGCCGGGCACAGCGATGAGCGATTTAATGCCGGGGAGATTCAACCTTTGTTCGAGCATCGGATTGCACACGGGAGTAACTACTTCGTTTGGAGGTAGTGGTTGAGGATCGAGTGTTCTCTCCTCATCGGATGGTCGTGTTTGAGAATCAATCACGCTGTAAGACTCGCGCTGAACCATATCCTTCGTCTTCATTGACGCGTCCAAAGGACTAATCTCAGCTTGCGCCACATCGCGGCTAGTTTCCATTGTTCGGGCCTTTTCACGCCTCAATAGTATCGGCGCGCCAAGTAATCCGATTTCGTGTACGTCGAAGTGATTTTCGAACGCGGTCGTCAACACCGCCGTACCATCAATCGTAGATTCCAAACGATGCTGTCTTCCCGCCGGGAGGCTCGCTTGGCTCTCGAAGATTGATGTCTGCACGGTGTAGTGACCGGCGATACTGCGCCGATTTAACCGGATGAGACTTGCCTGCTCCTGATCGTGCGCGACCGACAGCAATACAGGCACCAGGGCTCGACCGTTGCGATCCGCCGTGACATCCACGGAATGGTCGCCAGACCGGAACTGAATCAATTCGCCCGGCTCAAGCTCAAATAGAGTCATGAGTTGAACCTCGATACCGCCTTGCCTGTCGAGATAAGTCGCCCAGTCGGGATGTTCTAGCGGCGGGTTGATCTCAGTCTGATCCAAGAACCAGCCGAGGCCGTACTCTTCAGTGAGGTACAAACAGTCATCAATGTAGTTGACCACCGCGTTGGACACATTGCCGTTGGCGTCGAATGTGACAGGAGGAGGTGTACCCAAATCGACAAGCCGAACGCCTCGAGCAGTGCGCACGATGAGGCGTACTGGCTGGGTGATCCCGAGTGCCACCGCGGACGGAATGACGATCCTGATTTCGGGAAAGTCATTCGGACGAGTAATGTATGGCGTAATCCAGTTTCCCGGCGACACGATCTCGACATCGCAGTACGCACCAAGGTTTTCGAGCCATACACTACCTTTTGTGGTCACCTCACTAAGCGACACTGTCTTGCTCGGCGCACCGCTGCCGGACTTGGCCAAGAGGCGGCAGCGCTCCAGACGATAGGGCAGCTCGAAATGATTAACCGACGTTTGAAGCGTGTCTTTGCCAAAATCGAGTGGCAAGCGCACAACTCCACCAATCGTCATACCCTCTGGGGAGGCAATAGCGCTGGCGTAACCGAGCTTAGCCCCACCAAACGATATTTCTGGCAGGACACTGTCGATGGTAAAGGCATGGTCGCCGATGGGCGTCCCCCCGAACTTTGTCGGGTCCATGAACCTTTCAACCACATCCTCGACCATGTTGTCAATGAATCCCGGCACCAGGTCACCGAGGTTAATATGAAGTGACCAGTGCACCGTCGTGCGCAGCAATTTGGTGAACGTAGGTGTGAGCGAGAAGTCGCAACCAAGCGTCCCGTCGATATCCCCGGAGAACGGGTCGGGGACCTGGGGCGCTTTGCCCGCGTAATCGAGATCAACATGGGGTGTACTGCCCGCGGGCCGCCAGTGCGCGTCGATAGTCAGCGAACTGATATGCGTTATGAGAGCTTTTGGTACCTTCGATACGGCGAGTTGCTCCACAGATGCGCTGTCGAGAAATAAGCCCCACTCCTGACCAGGAAACAAGTGTCCAACAGCGTTGCCAGAAGGCGAGAATCGGATCGAGACGATACCGGCATTGAGTTCGACTCGCGATGAGCTGGGTACAGGCACTCCCATCTGTTTCAGTGCATTCGTGAGATCCGATGTCATCGGTGAACCGACAGCCTGGCAGATGGCATTCTTCGCCGCTGGCGCGTTGGGTCCCAACATTGCGCCCAGCTGGCCCAGGTCGGCGTCTACGCATCGCAACGACACGACTGCGCCAGTCGCGGTCATTTCGAGGATGACGACCACGGCGCCAGCCGGCACAGTGGCTCCTGTTGGCAACCCGTTTGGCGCTGTCAGAACGTCCTCTCGACGCACGACGAACACGTCGAGCGGGACGCGGAGGCGAACCGCAGCGTTCGCCGCGATCAACTCGACCGGTGTGGCTGCCACATCAACGTGGTCAATGTAAACTGAGGTGATAGGGGCGAAGCAGGTAGACCAAAGGCGCGCCTGCACCGCGCGAGCGGTGATGGCTCCAAGTATAGACGATTGGATCTGTAACTCGATGCTCATAAAGATTCTCCCGGACGGCGTGTTGATGGGGTACGAAAAAGACAAACCCTCATTGAATGTAGCTACTCGTCAGATTTACTCCCTCGTTGGAAGCACGAAGAAGTTGCGCTCTCATCGTACTCCCATCTCCCGCGCGGCGATAGACACAAACTAATCTGCTTTTGGGGCAGTTTTGCTACATTTAATTGTATGGAGGGTGGAGAGGGTGTGAAAGGGAACAACGAGGGAGACGGGCGGGCGCCTACTCCTGCGGCTCATCCAGCGCGACCCAGCCCTGGCGGAGCGCGTGGAAGGCGGCCTGGGTGACGCTGGTGGCTCAACCCTCGAGCAAACTTGCTTCAGAGCCACCGTTGGCGGAAGCCAGCGGTGGCTGCAATGAACGTGTTCTCAGACATCGCTCGAGGCGATACACCGGCCAGCGGTTGGTTGCATCGCGTGTCTGGACGTCAAGATTTTGACTTGCCCGCCGCCAACTGCTTCACATCGTTTGTGGTCAGCGGGTTGCCGCCGATTCCCCAGTCGCCGCTCTGGACCTCTTCGATGACAACCCACGTCACGGGACGCATGTTCTCGCCTTCGACCGAGACCATCGCGTCAGTGAGCTTGCGCACCATCTCTTGCTTCTGCGCTTGCGTGAATACGCCTTCGATCACTTTTACATTCACTAATGGCATCTGCGTACTCCTGTGGTGATTCTACTTGTGTGATTGACGTGTATGCCGCATCGGCACCCACGGCGGATTGACTACACTGTTAGCTTACACCCATCTCCGCGCGGCGATAGACATGAATCAATCTACTTTTAGGGCAGTTTGGCTACAATTAACTGTAACTGGAGGCGAAAGGGATGTAAGTGGGGAAAAGGGGAAACGGCAGGGGCGGGCTTAGAGCGGTGGTTCATCCAGCGCGACCCAGCCCTGGCGCAGGGCATAGAGCGCGGCCTAGGTGCGGTTGGTGAAGTGCAGCTTCGCATAGATGGTGCGCAGCCGATTGGCCACGGTGTAGACAGAGTAATTCAGCGTCTGGGCGATGTCCTGGTTATCTACCCCCTGGGCGACCAGGCGCAGGACGGCCATCTCGCCCTCAGTCAGCGGCTCGTTGTGCGGTTGTTCGGGCATCGGCAGGTGCAGCTCGCCCAGCACGCGAGCCGCGACGATGGGATCAATTAAGTAGTCGCCCCGGCACACGGCCTCAATAGCCGAGATCAACTCCCCGGCGTCCACGGTCTTGAGCAGGTAGCCGCGCGCGCCCGCCCGGATGGCGTCCAGCATGTATTGATCCTCGCGATACATCGTCAGCGCGATGATGCGGGCGGTCGGGGTGTCACGAATAATCTGGCGGATGGCTGCCACACCGTCCAGTTTGGGCATGACGATATCCATCAGGATGACGTCCGGCTGCGCGGCGCGCGCCAGTTCCACCGCCTGGACGCCGTTTTCGGCCTCGGCGACAACCTCAAAGCCGCCTATCCCCTCGCAGAGCTGGCGCAGGCCCTGGCGCACCAGGGTGTGGTCGTCGGCAATCAACAATCTAATCGGCGGCATCCTGCGCCTCGCTGTTCCGGGCAGATTCGACCCCGGCATTCTGGCGATGGTTGATCTCGTTGGCGACCGGGGGTAAGGCAATCACCAGTTCCGTGCCCTGACCGGGTGCGCTGCAAATATCCAGCGCGCCGCCAAGCTCCATGACGCGCTCGCGCATCTGGCGCAGGCCGAAGTGCCCCTCGGGATCTGTCGGCCCGAGCCGGCCGGGATCGAAGCCGCGACCGTTATCTCGCACCGAAACCCCGACGCGGCCGGCAGCGTCCGTCACCACCTGCACCCACACCATACTGGCATCCGCATGCTGGCCGATGTTGGTTAGGCCCTGCTGGATGATGCGAAAGAGCGGCAATTCGTAGACTGTCGGGAGCGCTTCTGGCGGTCCGGTCAATTCAAGATGAACTGCCAGTTGGTTCTGGTCGCCGAAGTCGTCCACCAGTTGCCGCAGCGCCGGGAAAAACCCCAGCGCTTCCAGATCCACCGGACGCAAGGCGAAGATTGTACGCCGGAGATCCTCAAGCACCGCGATGAGCACAACTTGTAACTCATCGAGCGCGGCGCGCATTTCGGGAGGCGCCCCATCTGCCAGGTGAGACCACAACGCCGACTTGAAGCGCAGCCCGGCCAGGCTCTGCGCCACACCATCGTGAATCTCATGAGCGATGCGCCGCCGTTCGGCGTCAATGGCTTCTGCTTCGCTGCGGCGCTGTTTTTCCAGCGTGATTTCTTCGACCGCGACGATCATGTGGTGGTCGTCCATCGGGTCGGGCGCGGCGATGATACGAACCGGAAAGAGCGCGCCATCACGCCGCCGGTTCGTAGACTCGACCGTCACCGTTTCGCCACGTCGGACCCGTTGCAAAATAGATGCAAGGATGGTCCGTGCGTCCTCAGGCACCAGTCGTCTTGCCGGCATCCCGACCAACTCCGCGGCCGCATAACCGTAGGCCAGCGCTGCCTGCCGATTGACCTCGAAGATGGTCACTTGATCAGTCAGGTCAGCCACGAAGATACAGATCGGGACGTTCTCAAACAGGTGGCGGTAGCGTTGTTCGCCGGTCAGGCTCGTCCTATCAGTTGATAACGGACGGTCCATCTTGCTCCCCCTTATTCGATTTACCACCAAGACACGAAGAAACGAAGTTTTTTGATTTTAAACTTCGTGTCTTCGTGGTGAAAATCAATCCGCCAGCGCTGGCGCTAACTCGATGCCCGCGTCTTCGCGGTGCGCGGCGAACTGTGGCACGCCGACGCGCAGCAACAGCGCGATGCACACCAACAGCCCCGCCGCTTCGATCAGGAACACCGTCCCGTAGGCTGTCGAGTACTCGCCGGAGACTCGCAGCGCGACATCGCGGAGCAGACCACCCGTGGCGATCCCCGCGCCGCGCGTCACCAGTTGGATCATGGACCACAGCGCCAGGTAGCTGGCAGCCTGCCGCTCCCGGCTCATCGCCATCAGCAGGCTGACCCCGCCCACCGTGTACACCCCGAAGCCCAGCCCGAAGAGGATCAACGTGGGCCGCACCCACGGCAGCGCCTCACGCAGCGATGCCAGCCCCAACAGGGCCAGCGGCGCGGCCAGCAGCAGCAATCCCAACGCCGTCGTCGGCACCTGCTGATCCGGGGTGCGTCCGCGCGTCACCGCATATGTGGCGAGCATGGCGACCAACACCCCCACCCCCCAATACGCGTTGAAGCGCGTCGTCTCGCCCACCGACAGCCCGAACACGTCCCCGCCGAACGGCTCCAGCACGGCATCCTGCATGAAGGCGAAGAACGCCGACGCGCCCAGGAACGCCGCGTAGCGTCGCGCCCTCGCATCGGCCCAGATGGCGCGCAACGAGACGCGCAGCGGCACGGGCCGCTCGGCCGCCGGAGCCGCGCCCGCAGCCAGCCGGGCGCGCTTCTCCTCGCCCACAATGGCGATGAACCAGAAGAAGGTCGCCCCGATCATGGCGATCACGACCAGCCGCCAGAAGGTCGCCTGATCGTATACCGGCATCACGCGCCCGTAGATCACCGGGATGAACGCGAAGCTCACCACCAGCATGAACTGGACGATGCTCAACGCCTGGCCGCGCTTGTCGTAGGGCGCGCTGTCATGCACCAGCGCCAGGAACGGCGCGCCGGAGATCAGCGTCCCTACGCCGTAGAGCAGGAACGCGGCGATTGCCAGCCCCCACCCCACCGGCGAGCGCAGGTTCGTGACGATCAACCCGGTGCTCAATGGCAGCAGCGGCAGCGAAACCAGCATCAGCCCGCGCCCCAACCAGATATATGCCGCGCGGCGACTGCCCAAAATCGGGTGCGTATCCGATTGGTGGCCGGCCCATAGCGTCAGCGGGGCTAATAAATAGCGCAACGCGGTCAGCAGAGCGATGGGCCACGCCGCCACACCCAGATCCACGATCAGCACGCGGTTCCACACCGCCGACGTCAGTAGATCGGTCAATGAAGAACCGATATGAAAGCTGCCCAGCTTCAACGAATGGCCCACGCTGAACCGTGGCCCCACACCTGTCTCTACGTCTTTGTCCATCATTCCTCATTATTAGTCACCACGAAGAAGCGAAGAAACGAAGATTAAGAATAAAAAACTTCGGTTCTTCGTTCCTTCGTGGTGAAAACTATGATATCAATTCTGCAAGCGCGTACCAGTCACCCTTGGTTTCTTCCAGTTGCGCGCCTGCGCAGACCACGCCGGAGCCCACCAGCACGTCGAGCGTGGCCGCCAGCTCGTGCTTCGGCCAGCCGAACAATTTCGCCAGGTCCTTCTCCTGCGCCGCGCCCACCGAGCGGAAATACAACTCGGCCAGCCGGGCGCGCGCGTCCGCCTGCCGGAGCGGGCGCGCCTGCTCGGCCAGATCGGGATAGCGCCGATGCACCAGATCGTAGATGAACGCGTACTTCCACGCGCCCGTCTCCGCCACGCCGACAGGGACGATCTTGAAGTCGGCCTGCAAGGTCTCCATCGCGTGCGCAAAGGGGGCGTTGCTCGCCTTGCTGGTGAGTCGCGCCGTCTGCCGCAGCAACACGGTATCCAGCGGGCCTTCCGTCATCAGCGTCTCGTAGACGGTTTTTGCTTCCACCGACATCCGGCCCTCTTCATATTGGATCAGATAGTCGCTTTCCGGCTCGCCGTAGTTCTCCGAAAGCGCGTAGAAGTAGGGCAGGATGGCGGGCGCGATGAACGTGGCCCGGCGGCGCAGCACCTTCGCGTAGTACCAGATGTCCGAACCCAGCGATTCGTCCTTCCAGCGCCACGTGATGTGTCCGGGGTCATCGTGCCCGTCCGCCACGGGCCGGTTACCCGCCACTGCCGTCCACAGGCTCGGCATCGTCACCTCTTTGACCGGCCAGAAGTAGACGTAGCCGCGCGCGTTGACGTAATCTGCTGCCTGTTTCTTGGTGTGCAACCGTTGACCCGGCCCGGTCAGGAAGGTATCCTGCCGGTAGGCGGCAAGCCGTTCGAGGGACAGGTTCAGCGCCGGCGTTTCACCGGTGGATTTCGTGTTCATTCACATCATTCTAGCCCGCGCCGCCGCCTCTGACAAGTGAGCGGGTTCCCTTTTCGCCCATCTGTTCATCCTGGAATGAGCGTCCTCCGCATTACGGTTGTGAGTTTATGTTTGACCATTGACAAAATTGGACGAGATGTTATATCATGTGAACATGATTGCACAGTGAGGCGTGCGTCTGGCTGATTGCCGTCCCTGCCGGATAACCTGGAGTCATCCTATGCTATCGGAAGCACGTCGCAGACGAATTGTCGAAATCATCGCGGAGAGCGAGAATGCCACCGTCACAGTGGAGCAGCTCAGCGATGTGTTGGGCGTCTCCAGCATGACGGTGCGCCGCGACCTGGACTGGTTGGATGAGCGCGGCCA
>JBBQRS010000137.1:0-10966 GCA_038214535.1 Anaerolineae bacterium | reverse complement strand
CGCGCGGATTCGCTCGGTGGATTCCTTCACGGCTGCGTCGGGCAGGCCAACCAGCGTCACGGAGGGCAGGGAGCGAGAATTGAGGTCGGCTTCTACTTCGACGATCGCGCCGTCGAGGCCGATGAGGGCACAACTGTGGGTCTTGGCGAGCATCAGCGCTCCTCCGCATGGTGATGAGAGGTCAATGGTCACGATAGCTTGTGTAGTTTAGCACCAGTTGACAAAAGATACCAGCCAAATTGCGACGCAATCAGAGTGATTTCCCGTACACCAGATTCTCAATGGCTACATCGGGCAACCACGGCTCCCAAAGGTGCGTCGGCGCGCGCCCCAGTAACTTGAACCCCAATTTCTCATACATGTTGACTGCGGCGACGTTGTAGCTGGTTGTGTTCAGATGAATGCCCCGCGCGCCTGCCGCAGCCATCCCTGCCAGCCCCGTATCCATGAGCTTTCGCCCGGCTCCCTGGCCGCGCAAGGATTCAGCTACGTTGATGTGGAGATGCGCCGGGTATGCGGCGAGCGATGGCTGAGGGTATTCGCCGCCGAGCGCCGCCGGGGCCATGCGGAACGCGAACTTCAACGCGTCGCTCGAATCTTTATAGCGCCCCAATACCAACCCACCTGCCACCTTGAGGGCTGCGCGCGCCTGACCGATGGTCAGCTTCGCCCCGCCCAGGCTGCCCGCGAAATAGCCGCCAACCTGGCCCTCGTGCTCGGCCACCCACAGGTGTTCAGGCTCGGTGTCGGTGTAATAGGCCATGAAGTAGTCGGAAAATAACTTCCGGTCCGGCAGGTAGGTCTCGACCGGCGCGCCGAAGAAAGCGGTGTCGGCCGCGATCCGGTGTACGGCTGTTCGGTCGGCGGGCTGATACGGTCTCACGAGCATCGTGTTTCCTCGGGTCGGTCAGGGGTTGAGAGATGATAGGGCGGTCTTTCGCGATATTAGCACGGTCGCTGTTGGTAAGCAACGCCCGGAGGAGAAGTGGGCCGTAACCAACAGGGATGACATTCGTTTCACACTTCGCCGGACAATCTGAGAGAAAAACATGATATAGTGAAAATACTGAACAAACCGCGCCCATGATGGGGCATGATGATATTCGCCGCAACGGCCTGTCCGGCGGCAGAAGGTCGAGCTATGGACAATCTGAGTAATTTCGTGTGGAAGTGGGAGGGGGCGCAGTTCAGCGACGACAAGATCGTCACGGTGACCGACCCGAACCGGTATCTTCTGGAGTTCCTGGTCGGCGGCCGGCTGGCGATCAAGGCCGACTGTAACCAGGCGCGGGACAGTACACCATTCAGGGTGACAATCTGACAATTCAACTCGGCCCCAGCACGATGGTCGCCTGCCCGCTCGATTCGCAGGCCGATGCGTTCCTTGAGGAGTTGGCGCAGGTCAGCGCGTACCGCGGGGCTGACGACAAATTGCTCTTCATGTTGGCGGAGGACGCCGGGGTCATGTCGTTTGTCGCCGCCAGCCCCATCGCGCTCGCCGGCACGTCATGGCGGGTGATGGGCGTCAACGACGGCAGGCAGGCGGTAACTTCGCCCATCATCGGCACGACTGTCACACTCAACTTCGGCGTTGACGGCCAGGTGACCGGTTCGGCGGGCTGCAATTCCTACTTCGGTCCCTATCAAACCGAGGGCGATCAAATCAGGGTCGGCCCGCTGGGTTCTACGCGCAAGATGTGCGTCCGACCGGAAGGGATCATGGAGCAGGAGGCGCAGTTCCTGGCCGCCTTGCAAGCCGGGACGACCTTCAGGGTCACCGGCGACCGGTTGAACATCCGTAATGCCGTCGGCGCGACGCAGATCTCGGCGCGACTGTAGCGCGGCAACGAGCCGACCCGCGTTCTGGGCTACCCCAACAGATTGGGGAACATCGTCACGACGATCAGGATGACCGTCAGCAGAATCAACAGGATCACCATCACCCAGGCGAGGATGTTGAAGGCGCGGTTGTTGACGAAGCGCCCCATCAGTGGCTTGTTGTTGATGAGGATCAGCATGACGATCAAGATCACCGGCAGTAACACGCCGTTGAGCGTCTGGCTGGCCATCATCGTCTGCACGAGAGATTTGATGGGGAGCAAGATCACGGCCGCGCCCAGCACGATCAGCGCGGTGTAAATGCCGAAGAAAATTGGCGCTTCTTTGAGGCCATGATTGATGCCGGCCTCCCAACCGAATGCCTCGCAAACCACATACGCGGTGGAGAGGGGCAGGATAGCCGCCGAGAAAATGGAGGCGTTGAGCAGGCCGAGACCAAATAGCGCCGCGGCATAGCGCCCCGCCAGAGGTTGCAACGCAAGCGCCGCGTCCGAGGCCGTCTCGACCGGGATGTGGTTGGTGTAGATCGTCGCGGCGCAGGCGATCATGATGAACGCCGCGACGACGACGGCGAAGAGCGAACCAACGATTACGTCGAGCCGCTCATAGGCGAAGTCGGTGATTTTGAGGCCTTTGTCCACGATGGATGATTGCTGGTAAAACTGCATCCAAGGCGCGATGGTCGTGCCGATGATCGTCACGAAGATCGTTACATAGCCGGGGGTGAACTGGAAGCTGGGCGTCACAAATGATTTGGCGACTTCATGCCAATCCGGGTGCGCCAGGATACCCGATGCGATGTAACTAAGGTAAATCGCGCTGGCAGCCAGGAACACCCGTTCAACGGTCTTATAGTTTCCCTTCACCATCAGCAGCCAGACCAGTACGGCGGCGATGGGCACCGACAGGTATTTCGTGACCCCGAAGAGTTCCATGCTGGCGGCCACCCCGGCGAACTCGCTGACCGTGTTGGCAAGGTTGGCGAACAGCAATACGCCGATGATGAGCGCCGTCAGCCGGACGCCCAGATGCTCGCGGATGAGATCGGCCAGTCCTTTGCCGGTCACCACGCCGAGCCGGGCGCTCATCTCCTGCACCACGATCAGGGCCAGGGCGACCAGTGGCATCATCCACATCAGAGAATAACCGTAATGTGCGCCGGCCACCGAGTACGTGGTGATGCCGCCCGCGTCGTTGTCCACGTTGGCCGTGATGATGCCGGGTCCCAGGACCGCGAAGATCAAGGCCAAACGCACGCGCAAGGGCCGGGTCCGGTAGCCGAGGGTCATGGCCTTGCCCCTGCGCAACCGCACGTTTCAGGCAAATGTAACTTGTGCAGCCGGTCCATTATCTATACATCCGCGGCAAACGCTTCTTCCAGGCCGTGGGGATGATTTTGTCCAGCGCATCGTCGGCAGTGACGATGCCGTGGATCTTCCCATCGGCATCTACGACCGGGATGGCGAGCAAGTTGTATTTGGCGATGGCCTGCGCGGCGGCGTCCTGATTGTCAGTCGGATCCAGGGTCACGATGCGCTTGTGCATCAGTTCGGTGACGGGCGTCTGTGGATCGGCCAGCACCAGGTCTTGTAGCGAGAAGACGCCCATCAGCCGTTCGTCGCGATCTGTCACATAGACGTAGTTGATGGTTTCGATCTCACGCGCCGCCTGTCGTAAGTGTGCGATGGTTTGTTCGGCGGTGAGGCCGGGCTGGACGGCGATGTATTCGGTTGTCATGATGCCGCCCGCCGAGTCTACCGGATAGGTCAGCAGTTTACGCACGTCGGCGGCTTCATCCTGCTCCATCAGGTTGAGCAGTTCCGCGCTGCGGTCGTCGGGAAGTTCGGCTAACAGATCGGCAGCCTCATCCGGCGACATTTCCTCCAGCAAGGTTGCCACTTTTTCATCGGACATGTTTTCGATCAGGCTGGCCTGGAACTCCGGTTCGACTTCCTCAAGGGTGTCTGCCAGCGTCTCGACATCGAGGGATTCCAGGAACTTGCTGCTCTCGGCCCGGCCCAGGTCACTGATGATCTCGGCCAGGTCAGCCGGATGCAACTCCGCAAGTTTGGCGCTTGGCACCTTCAGGCGCAGCGGCTGGTTGCCCGACAGCAACTCCACCGCATCCCAGGGGATGATTCCCGGCGCCGGCTTGTGACTCATCCGGCCCGCGACCATCTCAGCCGGCTTGCCCAACCCCATGCGCCGCATCAGCCCCAGCCCGCCGATATCCACGTTGGCGACGTAGAACTCGCCACTGACCTGCGCTAACTCAAGGTCGTTGACGCGCACCACTCGCATCCCGTCGGTATCTATGATTTGCCGGTCGAGCACGCTTTGCCCCAGATAGAGATCATGGGCGGACGGTTGATACGGTGTGAGGTCATCGCGCGTCTTTTTCAGGGTAATACCTGCTGCTGAAAGCCGGGCCACATCTGCCATCGAGACGATCAGTGGGCCACCCGCAGCCTTCACGACCAGCGCGGTAATGTGCGGATGAGCAAGGTCAGCGCGGATAACGGCAATCATGTCATCGAGCCGTCCGACGCGTTTTCCGTCAACGTCCTTGACAACTTTGCCTGTCAGTTCACTCAGGAAAGGCATCGTTAGAAGTCCTTCGCCGGGGCCTTTACGCGTGCCGTGTTTGATTGCCGGGGAACATCACGGCGAGACCATTCCGGGACGCGTGATATTGGGTGGGAGTCGCAGAGGCCAGTCTAGCACCGACTGTGGCGATGAGCAAGGCGACGCTCACAGCCGCCGGATAGATCGGGTTGCGGAACAAGTAGACAAGGAAACAAGGAAACAAGGGTAGATGTGCGTTTGTCCTTGTCTCCTTGTGTACTTGTTTCCCTCTCTACTTGCCCAGATGCTTCTTCGCCAGCTTGCACACCATCGTATAGGCCGGATCGTAGATGTTGCCCAGGTCGTAGCGCACGCACTGACCGAGCAGGGTGCTCGCGCCGATGGGGTCGAGGCCATAGTCCTCGATCAACCAGCGCAGCATTTCCGTCGTGGCGTGCTGCACCGCCTGATCGAGCGGGCGCGCGTTGCCAACCGTGAAGATGGAATCCTCGTCCTCGCCGCGCGGCCAGTGGATCTGCTTGCCCTTGATGAGCCGGACGGTGAACTGCACGTCGAACGAGATTTCGATGCCCGTGCCGACGATCTCGCCATCCCCCTGTATCGCGTGGCCGTCGCCTACGAACACCAGTGCGCCGGGCATGCCCACCGGAAAGTAGGCCGTGACGCCGCTGTGGTGGCCGCGATAATCCATGTTGCCGCCGTGCGGCCCGGCGGTTGACGCCAGGATCGCCTCGCCGCGCGCGGGCGCGACGCCGAAGCAGCCCAGCATCGGGTCGAGCGGCAGCGTCAACCGTCCCAGCGTCGTCTCCGGCGCGATCAGCGCAGCCGTGCCCGCCGCGGCGTCTACGTACCACTCCAGGCGCGGCTTCTCGCCCGGTGGGGGATAAGGCATCTGCGATACGTAATCGGGGTCAATGATGTTCGGCGCGATCAGCGTGCGGGTGTAACCATAGGTGCGGTTGGGGGTGAGTTGGTCGAGCATCATGACCAGCGTGTCGCCCGGCTCTGCGCCCTCCACGTAGAACGGGCCTGTTTGTGGGTTGGGCGCTTCGGCCACGGTATGCATCTCGCGGTCGCGGCCGTGGGCGTCCGCAGTCGTGGTGATCACGGTGTCGCCGTCGGCGATGCGCAGCACCGGCTCGTGCGCGCCGAGGGTGTTGTGATAGCGGGTAGGTTGGAAATGGTGAATCGTCATGGCGTCCCTCCTGGGTTCGGGTGATCGTCACGCGCATCTTATCACGCCCAGAGTCGCATGTCGAAAGAGCGGATTCTTCAGCGTTGGAGTCGAGGCTTCAGCCGGTCAAGTGCATGATACGCGCTGTTAGCAAGACCGGCTGAAGCCTCGGCTCCGGGTGCGTTTGGAATTCCTGGGTTTCGCAACGCCTTCGCTGAGACCCAAAAGATGGTATAATCACCCTGAAGACGAGCCGGCCTGGAACTGCCTCCGAAGGAGGATACACATGAACGAGACTGCATGGATCACTGAACTCGCGGCGATTTACCCCGCCGATCGCCTGTTGCTGCAACCCGCGCAATTGGCGCCCTATGAATCGGACGCGCTGACCGCCTATCGCACGCGCCCCGCGGCGGTCGTCATCCCGGAGACTCAGGATGAGGTGATCGAGGCAGTGCGGGTGTGCGCCCGCCACGGCGTGCCGTTCGTCGCGCGCGGCAGCGGCACCAGCCTCTCCGGCGGTTCGCTCCCCATCAAAGACGGGCTGATGATCGCGCTCAACCGGCTCAACCGCGTCGTCCGGCTTGACCCGCGCGAGCGGATCGTAGTCGTGGAGCCGGGCATCGCTAACCTGGATGTGAGCAAAGCGGCCGCGTCGCATGGCCTCTACTTCGCGCCCGATCCATCCAGCCAGCCCGTCAGCACTATCGGCGGCAATCTGGCCTTCAACGCGGGCGGCGCGCACTGTCTCAAGTACGGCATGACCAGCAACCACGTGCTCGGCATCAAGGCCGTGCTGCCCGATGGCGAGGTGGTGCAACTCGGCGGCGAGAGCATGGAGAACGCCGGCGCGGACCTGGTGGGCATGTTCGTCGGCTCCGAAGGGCTGTTTGGGATCGCGCTGGAGGTCACGCTGCGCCTGATGCCGAAGCCGGAGAAGTATCGCACGGTGCTCGCGGCCTATCACAGCCTGGAGACGGCCGGCAACGCCGTAGCGCAGGTGATCGCTTCCGGCCTGCTGCCCGGCGCGATGGAGATCATGGATCGGCTGGCGATCAAGGCGGCCGAGATGGCGGTGAACGCCGGGTATCCGCAGGACGCGGCGGCGCTGCTCATCGTGGAGTTGGACGGCGAGACGCAGCAGGTCGAAGCGGAGTTCATCCACCTGATGGCGGTGATGGAGGCGTCGGGCGCATATGAAGTGCGCGTCGCGCAGGATGAGGCCGAGCGGCTGCGCATCTGGAAAGGCCGCAAGAGCGCCTTCTCCGCGGTGGGTCGGCTCAGCCCCGATTATCTCGTCAATGACGGTGTGGTGCCGCGCGGCCGGCTGGGCGAGGCGTTGGGTGAGATCGAGCGGATGAGCGCGCGCTACGGGTTGCAGGTCGCCAACGTCTTTCACGCGGGCGACGGCAACCTGCACCCGCTGATCATGTACCCCGCGCACGAGCCGGATGGCTTCGCGCGCGCCGAGGGGCTGGCCGGTGAGATCCTGGACCTGTGCATCCGGCTGGGCGGCTCGATCACCGGCGAGCATGGCGTAGGCGTGGAGAAGCGCGCCTATCTGCCGCGTATGTTCTCGGAGACGGACATGACGGCCATGCGCCAGGTGCGGCTGGCGATAGACCCGCAGGAGATTGCCAACCGTGGCAAGATGTTCCCCGGCGACGCTGACGCTGAAGCGGCGCCCGTCCACACCGGCCCGCACCCTCTGGAAGTCGCGGGCGTGATCTCGCGTGAGTGATTTTGCCATGTCAGGAGCGCCCACATGGAACCCCATGAAGCAACGATGACGGCGGATGTGATCTGCCGGCCTGCCGACCTGGACGCCTTATGCGCCGCGGTGCGTGACCATGAACGCGTGCTGGCGCGCGGCGGGGGGACGAAGCCCGCGTTATCGGCCCCCCACGCCGGCGTCACGATCATTGAGATGTCCGGCCTCTCCGGCTTGCTCGAATATGAGCCGGGCGAGTTTACCTTCACGGCGCTGGCCGGCACGCCGGTGCGTGAGGTCGCCGCGGCGCTGGCGATACATGGGCAATATCTGCCCTTCGATCCACCCCTCGTCGCGCAGGGCGCAACCCTGGGCGGGACGGTCGCCGCGGGGTTGAGCGGGCCGGGGCGCTACCGTTATGGCGGTGTGCGCGATTTCATCCTCGGCGTGCGCTTCGTCAACCCGACGGGCGAGCTGGTGCGTTCCGGCGGCAAAGTGGTGAAGAACGCGGCCGGGTTCGATATGTCGAAGCTGATGGTGGGCAGTCTGGGGAGCTTCGGCGTGCTGGCCGAAATCTCTTTCAAGGTCTTCCCTCGTCTACCGGCGACGGCCACGCTGCGCCAGCAGCACCCGACGCTGGAGGATGCGCTGGAAGCGCTCTACCGGCTCACCGCTGCGCCGCTCGATCTGGATGCCATAGACCTCGTGATGGAAGATGAGGGCGCGGTCCTCCTGACGCGGCTGGCGGGTCTGCCCGATGCGCTGCCTGACCGCATCGCGCGGGTGCGGACCGTGTTGGGCGGCGGCGAGACAGTGGAGGGCGAAGCGGAGCTGGCGCTATGGGATTCGGCGCGTGCGTTCGCGTGGATTCCCGAGGGTTGGTCTCTGGTCAAAGTCCCGCTGACGCCGGGGCGTATCGCGGCGTTGGAGGCGGGCGTCGCGCCCGCCGCGTTGCGACGTTATAGCGCGGGCGGGCAGGTGGGCTGGCTGGCGTTCGCGGATGACCTCATGGCAGTGGATGCCATGCTCAACGCGGCGGGCCTCTCCGGCCTCGTCATTTTCGGCCCGCCTGGTCGCCCACACATCGGGCGGCGCAACGGCGAACCCTTTGCCCGGCGGTTGAAACAGGCGCTCGACCCGGCCGGCAAGTTCGTGGAGGCATAGGTGCAACATAACATTCCGCTGGAGGGGCTTGACGGCCAGGGCCGCGCCATGGCGAAGGCCATCGAATCGTGCGTCCATTGCGGCTTTTGCCTGCCGGTCTGTCCCACGTATAAAGTGCTGGGCGAGGAGATGGACTCGCCGCGCGGGCGCATCATCCTGATGAAGTCCGTGCTCGAAGGCGCATTGACAGTCGAGGAAGCTGCGACGTACATTGATCGCTGCCTCGGGTGTCAGGGCTGCGTCACGGCGTGCCCGTCCGGCGTGCCCTATGGCGACCTGATCACGGCCTATCGCGGTTATGCCGAAGCGCAGCGTAGCCGCCCGGCGCTGAAGACGTTGCAACGCACCCTGGTGCAACAGACCTTGCCCTACGTGGGTCGCTTCCGCGCGGCCGCCACGTTGGGGCGGTTGGCCCGTCCCATGCAGGGCATCCTGCCCGATGAGTTGGGTTCGATGTTGGGGCTGCTGCCTGAGACCCTGCCCGCCGCCGCACCGCTGCCGGAGTTGATCTCTGCTCAGGGTGTGCGCCGGGCGCGGGTGGCGTTCCTCGCCGGGTGCGTCCAGCAGGTGCTCGCGCCGGAGATCAACGCGGCCACGCTGCGCGTCCTGGCTCGCAACGGCGTCGAGGTGGTGATCCCGCGCGATCAGGGCTGTTGCGGCGCGTTGAGTATGCACACCGGCAACCTGGATCGGGCGCGCGCCTTCGCGCGCCACAACATGGCGGCGTTTCCCTCCGACGTGGACGCAATCGTCACGAACGCAGCCGGCTGCGGCTCGGGGATGCACGAATACGGGCTGCTGTTCTGCGATGAGGAGGATGCCGAAGCCGCCACGGCGCTGGGCGCGAGCGCGGTGGATATCAGCGTTTTCCTGATGCAACTCGGCCCGGTGCAGCCCGGCCCGCTGCCCGCGCCGCTCAAGCTCGCTTACCACGATGCCTGCCACCTCGCCCACGCGCAGAAAGTCACCGATCCGCCGCGCCGCTTGCTGCGGATGATCTCGAACGTGACGCTGTTGGAGATCCCGGACGGCGAGATCTGCTGCGGCTCCGCCGGGACCTACAACCTGGAACACCCCGAGATCGGCGGTGAGTTGGGGCGGCGCAAGGCGCAGAACATTATCAGCACCGGCGCGGGGGCCGTCGCCGCCGGGAACATCGGCTGCATGGTGCAGATTCGCACCCATCTGAAAGACGCCGGAGTGCGTGTGTATCACACGATAGAGGTGCTGGATATGGCGTATAGCAGTTAGGGCGTCAAGTCACTTGATATCTGTTGACGCAGCACAGAAGTTGTAATATACTCCATATCAGGATATTGCAATATATTTCTGGAGACTGGTCATGACTGAAATCCGCGTTAGTATCGGTCAGGTGAAGCGAGATATCTCTGATTTGGTCAACCGGGTCGCCTATCGCGGCGAGCGCGTGGTGCTCACTTCTCGCGGTAAACCCAAGGCCGTGCTTGTGAGTATGGAAGATTACGCCCGCATGATGGAACAGGAGCCGGATGAGAATGCAGCGCGTTGGCGGCAATGGCGCGCCGAGAGTGCGGCGCTGAGCGCGGAGATTCTGGCGCGGCGCGGTGGTCAGCAACTCGATGTGGATGCCCTGTGGCGGGCTACACGCGCTGACCTGGAGGCCCGCGATGACCGCTATACAGGTAATTGATGCAAGTTTGGCGCTTGCATTGGTGCTTCCTGGGCCCAGGCAGGATCGCGCCGATGCGTTGATGGATACGTGGCGACAATCGGGTGTGTCCCTGATTGCACCTGATCTGTGGTTATACGAGGTCACTTCTGCCATCACGAAGGCCTTTCACTTCAACACGCTCACTGAGTCAGAAGGCCGGCGTTCGCTGGTTCTGTTGCATTCTCTGGGGGTCGCGCTGATTCCTCCAGATGCCGCCCAATCAAGCTTGGCCTTCGAATGGACGCGGCGGTTGGGCCGCGCCGCCGCGTATGATAGCTTCTATCTGGCTTTGGCCGAGACATCTGATGCCGATTTGTGGACCGCTGACCGGCGTCTTGCGGCGTCGGCCGCACTTCCCTGGGTACACGTATTGGAGTGATAGCTCAGCGTGGTAAGCTTACTGACCCCTACGAGGGGATGCTCCGGCGCGTTAAGGGCGGATGACCTTGCTCGTAGCGCGCTGTCCTCAGCGCCCGGCGCAAAGCCACGCTATTCCAGTACTGAGGCGAACCATGACGAGACTCAACGGCGAACAGAAAGCTGAATTGCAGCGGGCCATCCTGGACGCGTTCGATCGTGATGGTCTGCGGATGTTGCTTTTGGAGCGACTTGACAAAGACTTGTCTCAGATCTCTCTCGGTAAAAATCTAAAGATCCAAGTTTTCGACGTCATCGTGGAAGCCGAGAAGGAGGGTTGGACGGTTGGTTTGCTGAATGCCATCATCGCGGAACGACCTGCCCTGAAGAATCTTCACGCCCTGTGCGAGCAACTGCGCGTCGTGGTGGAGTCGCCGGAACCGGA